>JBIKID010000064.1:0-9035 GCA_044361815.1 Ilumatobacteraceae bacterium
TTTCTTCAGCAGGTTGAGCCGATAAACTGAAAGTTCCTTCGCGGGTGTAGCTCAATGGCTAGAGTCCGAGTTTTCCAAACTCGTTATGCGGGTTCGATCCCCGTCACCCGCTCTCAGTGGCAGTACCAGTCGGTTTAACAACGCAACCGTCATATTGAAGATGGCGGCTGCAGTGAGTGCAGTGCTCACGCCAAATGTGGATGCGCCTAGGCCCCACCCAAATGCACCGATTGATGCGCCGAGCCAAACCATCAACATCGCAAGTGATGAACCACGTCCTCGCACCCAATCGGGCAACTGCATCATGAACGCAGAAAACATTGTGTTCAACATCGCCATCGTGCCCATCCCACAGATGAGCATTGCAACAACCGCAACCCAAACCACAGAGGTGTTTGCAAATACGGCGGTGCCACACGACCACACGGCCGCCGCCAACAGAACGACTATCTCAGTCGACATCGCACCCCTTACTCGCGGCAACACCCACACGGCGGCGACTGCACCAACCCCAAGTGCGCCCGACAACAAACCAAAACCACTTGCCGACACTCCCAAATTTTCTTTCGCAACGACAGGCATCACCGATGTAAGCGCCGATGTAGCCCCGAGCACGAGAGTCAGTCGCAGCGCTACATTGCGCAAATTTGCCGCACCAACAATATGTTTGATGCCTTCTCCAATTGCATGATTGACACCCTGCTGACGGGGCTCACGCTGCGCTGTCGACTTAAAGCGCTGAGTGACTATGACTATGCCAATAAACGAAACTGCGTTGAGCGCAAACACCGCCCCAGGGTTGAAAAGAGCAATCAGCAGACCAGCGAGTGCAGGCCCCACCGACTGGGCGATGTTGCGCGACACCGAATCGAGACCAATTGCCTGGGGCAAGTTTTCGGCATCAACAATCTCTGGCGTCAGTGCCATAAACGCAGGTGCCGAAATTGTTAATGCAATTGACTCAAAAAACGTTCCGGCCAAAAGCCAATTCACCGACAAATGGTCAGTCCACTGCAGAACAGCAAGCGCAACCGCAATTGCCAATGCAAATACCTCAGTAACCGCAATGAGCCGTCGCCTGTCAATCATGTCGGCCAATGCACCAGCATGTAGCGCAAGCAAAAAGCCTGGCGCTGCCCATGCCGTTTGCACCAGGCCTACAAGAGTTGGCGATTCTGTCAACGTGGTCATCGTCCATCCAGCAGCAGCAATGTGCATAAATGTGCCGATATTGGAAACCAGTCCGGCAATCCACAATGCGCGAAAAACACGAATTTTTAGTGGCGACCAGGGACCAGACATGCGTCATAATATACCCATGCCCGCAGATGAGGATCTCGTCACTTCGCGTGGGCTCGTGGTTCCCTTTGCCTCACTCAATTGGACATTTGCCCGCTCAACTGGTGCGGGCGGTCAGCACATCAACAAAACCTCGTCAAAGTCCACTTTGACCATTACGACATCTGAAGTGACTGGTCCTGATTTGGCAGTCGAACGTGTCCGATCGCTCCTTCCCGCCGAGATCCGTATCACCAGCCAAAAAAGTCGTAGCCAATGGCGTAATAGGCAACTCTGCATGACCCAATTGCGCAACATGCTCGATACCGCAGCAATGCCCCCAACCCCTCCACGCCGAAAGTCACGCCCTACGCGTGGATCGATAGAAAGGCGTCTCGAAAGTAAGCGCCGCGAGAGCCAGAAAAAAGAATCACGACGCACTGACAATTGGTGAGTAGTACCAAATTTGGGCTGTAATACGACTGTAATCTTGTAAAACTCATACCACATATGGCTCAAAGTGAGTATCCACCACTTACGTAATTGTGTTTCTTACCGTTGAATATGTAGACATCCCGTCTACAGAACTGGGGAAATACATAACATGACAGCTGGATTCTGGACAAGCTTCGGAGAACTCGTTCTCCTAGCAATTTTGCTCGGCGCCGTAACAACCGTTGTTGATTCGGTACTTGGCACAGTCGGAGTAAGCGCAATGATCAAGAAGCTTCCAATCATCGGCTCCAACTGGGGCTTGATCGTGGCTATCGCAATGATGGCTGTAATTGATCAGGATGTTGTAAGCGGTTGGGGAATTGCATTGACCGATGACTGGATGATTTGGGTCGCTAACGGCGCAGTCATCTACGGAATGGTTCCTGTAAAGGATGCCGTTGTATCAATGATTGGTAAGGGTTTCCGCGCTTAATAGCGTTCGAAACTCACGAACTCGAAAAGCCGTCGGCGCAAGCCGGCGGCTTTTCTATTTATATCGTTCAATCGCATCGCTTCCCTTAACAACTAGCGTGAGGTGAATGGCACTCGACGCAAACCTCATTGCGACGTACAAACGAGATGGTGTGGTCGTATTGCGCAATCTCGTTTCACCTGACGCAATTGAGCAGTTGCGCCACGGAGTCGAAGCCAACATGAAGTCTCCTGGACCTTGGGCTAACGAATACACGCCGGCCGGCGCTAGCGGTCGCTTCTTTGATGATTACGTCAACTGGCAGCGAATTCCACAGTTTGAACAAATTGGCAACAAAGGCTCAGTTCCACAAGCCGCACTCAATCTCATGGCAACCAAAACTGCGCGCTTGTTTCACGAACACGTACTCGTTAAAGAAGCCCAGACACGCGAGGTGACCCCTTGGCATCACGATGATCCGTATTACGGAATTGACGCCATGGACAACGTCAGTATTTGGATTCCCCTCGATCCCATCCCCGAGTCGGTAGCACTGCGGTTCATCGTCGGTAGCCACCTGTGGGACAAGCGTTTTATCCCCCGCCGATTTGCCGACCAGTCCGCATATGTCAACAAAGCGCAGGATTTTGTGACCATGCCAGATCAAAGCGAATTAGATACGTTTCCGTCGATAACTTGCCCAGTAAATCTTGGCGATGCTGTGGCATTCCACTATCGAACCTTGCATGCGGCCCCGGGCACATTGGGCACTGAAGTCAACCTCAGGCGCGCCGTCAGTTTTCGTTATGTCGGAGACGACGCCGTATTTGCATCCCGACCATGGCGCACTTCGCCACCACTTGAAGGCAATGGCTTATCATTTGGCGATCAATTGAATGATCCACGTTTTCCTATCGTTGCAACTCGATAGCTAACCGAGAATTAGGCACCGTCGCGCAGCGGTGCACCCATTGGCTTAAACGAAAACTTGCGAAACACTTCGGCGTAGCCACCTTCGTACAACAAACCGGCATCACGAGCGCGTTCCACAGCATTCACTCGCGCAGACAAGTTCGGTACTTCGTACCATGCAACACTGGGCTCATCGTGGTGAGCAACATGCAAGTTGTTGTTCAGCATCAGCAGACTCATGAATGGTCCTGCCATCACCATTGCGGTGCGGATTTCTGAACCTGCCTGATACTTGTGCTCAGGGAATGGACGAATTGCATTCAGGATTCGCCCTCCATAAGTAGTACCAAGTGCAAACTGCCAGAGCGGCATCCCTGCAACCGAACGAACGAAATAAATGACGGCCACTAGACCGACGACATGCACTGCCATTGCAAACCATGTCTGCTTGTTACCTCGCAGCATCAGGCGAATTTGAGCCCAGAGATACGTCACTGTGCTCACAATGGTCCACACAAACATGCGAAACAAGATTGTTCGGTTTGCCCAGTAGGCAGCCCGACGAATTGGGCCTGCACTCGCCCATGCTTCTGGCGATACGTAGTAGCTCTCATTGTCGAGACCAGGGTGCGTGAGGTCAGACTGATGATGCTCAAGGTGGTCGGTCTTGAAACAGTAATAAGGAATCCACAGAGTGACAGGAATCGACCCAATCGCATCGTTAATCCATCTACGCCGGAACGGATGGCCATGAATTGTTTCGTGCTGCATGCTTAAGTGCCATGCACCGAGCACGCTCAGGAATGGAATCGTCAACCAGGGCGTCAATACTTCGTGCCTCAACACAGTAAGCACGGTGAGACCGTAAACCGCCACGATTACGGCAATCGTGCGCCACTCGCCTCGCCCATTGAGGGGTGAATTTTGCGAACCGGATGCCTGTGACACGCCTACATTCTACAATTAGACAGTGCCATCACCCGTACTTGTGTTTCGTAAATATGGCCCAGGATTATTGTTCGTTAACGCAGTGACATTTGTCGGTTTTAACATTCACTGGAAGTTTGAAGCGATCTCACCCCTTGTTGCATCGCTGGTGTTGGGCGTACTTTTTGGAAACTTGGTCTCCATTCCAAAAAGTTTTATATCTGGTCAAAAATTTGCGGCAAAAAGGGTTCTGCGCTTTGGCATCGTGTTGCTGGGTACCCAATTGGCAGCAGATCAGATCATCGAACTTGGTGGTCGAGAAATCATTGTTGTGCTGGTTGTCGTGGCCACAACATTCTCAGGAACCCTGTGGCTCGGACCACGACTCGGTGTTTCAAAATCACTTTCATTGCTGATAGCAACTGGTTTTTCGATTTGTGGCGCATCTGCAATTGCGGCAGTAGATGGTGTTGTTGATGCAGATGAAGAGGAAGTTGCCTACGCGATTGCGCTTGTCACCTTGTGCGGAAGTCTGGCAATTGTTTTGTTGCCACTCCTTCGTAACGTGCTCGGACTCAGCGATCCACAGCTATTTGGATCGTGGGTAGGAGCAAGTGTTCACGATGTCGCGCAAGTAATTGCAACTTCGTCAACAGCCGGAAATGATGCTGTGCACTCTGCCACCGTTGTCAAGCTTTCGCGCGTGCTTTTGCTCGCACCTCTCATTGGGGTAATCAGCGTGTGGATCCAACGCCCATCTGCCGGCATCACACCACGTTTTCCTGGTCGCAAGGCTCCCCTTGTCCCAATGTTTGTAGTCGGCTTTATTGTCATGGTGACATTTCGAACAATCGGTTTGATTCCCGATGATTGGCTCGCGCCTTTGAAGAAGATTGAGCAGTGGGCTCTGGCCGCCGCACTTGTTGGACTTGGTTCCGAGGTGAAGCTACGCGACCTGATCAAAGTTGGTGGACGACCGCTTGTTCTGGCTTTAACGTCGTGGGCATGCATCGGCACCGTTTCGCTACTTGGCGTCAAATACTTCGCATAACTCCCCGTCTGCCAGAATTACATCATGCGTAGATCTATCGATGATTATCCAATGCAGCCCGGCGACCTCCCCGTTGGCGACAGCGATGCAAAACTCATTTCGTGGGGTGTAGCCGTTAGCGACGACTACGACGATGCCGAGCCACGAATCGTGCTCACGATGGACGAAATTGGTCATGCTGGTGAGGGCCTGATTGGGCATTTCTCGCCAAACATGGCGAGGCGCTTACGTAAGGCCCTGCACGACGGCTTGCGCGAGATCGGCCAGGACCCAGGCCAATAATCAGACCAAACTATTGCCCATTTGGGCTATTCCCGATAAAGTTGACCATATTAGTCATCTTTATTCAAACGCCTGAGATACGGCCAACAAAGGGAATTTATGGGAATCGCACCAGTTATTCTGCAAACGCGAAGTCTGTACAAAGAGCAACAAGCCGACATCGAGCGATTTGAAGTTGCGATCTCCCAATATCTTGCTGGCGAGATAGAAGAAGATGTCTTCCGCGTCATCCGTTTGAACAACGGCGTATACGGACAGCGCCAAGGTGGCACTAACCAAATGGTGCGCATCAAACTGCCGGCAGGAACAATCACACCCGAACAACTTGAACTGATGGCCAAACTTTCCACTGAGTACTCCCGCGGTTGGGGCCACATCACAACACGACAGAACATTCAATTTCACTTCGTTGAACTCCGTCGCATGCCTGGACTATTGCGCGAGATTGCTGAAGTTGGTCTAACTTCACGCGAAGCATGTGGAGACACCGTGCGCAACGTGATGGCTTGCCATCTTGCAGGTGCATGCCCTCACGAAAAACTCGACGTCACCCCGTGGGCAGAGGCAACATTTCGTCACTTCGTTCGCAATCCGCTCGGGCAGCGTTTGCCGCGCAAATTCAAAGTCAACTTCTCTGGTTGCTCAACCGATTGCGGCCAGGCAATGTTTAACGACTTCGGAGTTGTTGCTACAACTCGCACACATGATGACGGAACAGTTGAACCTGGATTTCGCGTCTACATCGCAGGTGGCTTAGGTGCTACCCCACACCCAGCGCTTGCACTTGAGGACTTCACGTCACGCGAAGATCTGCTCCCTACCATCGAGGCAACATTACGCGTCTTTGATCAAACCGGAAATCGCGATAACAAACTCCGCGCACGTTTGAAATGGGTAGTCGATCAACTTGGCATTGATGAACTTCGTCGACGCGTCATCAAAGTGCGTCACACACTCCCCGCTTCATCATCATGGCCAGGCGGAATCCCACCAGAAGTTGTTGCCGTTGGCGATACCGCTGCCGGATTTGCAGCGAGCGGAGAGATCACCAAAGTTGGACAAGGTGTAAGTGTCGAACTCAAATCAAATGACCCGTATAAGCGCTGGGTGCAAACCAGTGTCATTCGTGGAACGGCCAATGGTTCTATTTCGGCAATTGCTTATGCTCCACTTGGCGACATCACTGCTGCGCAATTTAGGGCGCTTGCCCAAATCCAGCGTGACCTCAACGCCGATGTTCGCCTCACCAATCGTCAGAACGTGGTGTTTCGCGCGCTTTCAGAAGACCAACTTGAAGTGCTGTACAAAGCACTCGAGGCAATCGGGATGGCTGCGCCTGGAGCAGAACTCGCACGAGATGTTGTCGCGTGCCCAGGGTCAGACACATGCAATATTGCAATTACTCAATCGCGCGGGCTCGCAAAAGCAATCGGCGAAGCACTCGAAGAGGAAGGACTTGCCGAGGTTGGCGGTGTTCGTATCAATATTTCGGGTTGCACCAATAGCTGTGGTCAACACCACGCAAGTGACATCGGCTTCTTTGGTGCCGAACGTCGCGCACACGGACAAGCTGCACCGGGATACCAAATGTTGCTTGGCGGTTACGTTGGCGAAGAACAAATCAATTTTGGCGAAAAGGCCCTGCGTGTTCCTGCAAAGGCAGCCCCACAAGCAGTTACTCGCGTTGTTCGACGCTTTGCCTCTGAGCGCAATGCTGGAGAAACCTTCCGCGGCTGGATGGACAGAGTTGGCGGTGTCACCGCTGTTGCTGAGGGTCTCCAAGATCTTGACCACTTCCCATTACCAGAGGAGAATCCAGATTTCTTCGTTGATTTTGGCGAAACCCGCCCATTCGTTGCCGAAGTTGGCGACTCGGAGTGTGCAGTCTGATGCAATCGACTCAATTGTCCACGAGTGAAATTGCTGCACTCAATCATCAGTTTGAAACTCTGACTCCACAAGAAATAATCCGATGGTCAAATGAGCAATTTGGAGATGAACTCATCACCACCTCAAGTTTTGGTGACCCAGTTATCGCTCACATGACGTGGTCAACCGTTGTTTCATCTTCGGTGACACTCATTGACACTCAATATCTATTTGCCCAAACTCTGTGGTACGCAAACAACATTGCAGACAGTCTCAAAGGCAAACTTGTTGTGCTGACGCCAGCCGAAACAGTAAAACCTGATGACTTGTGGATGAGCGACACCGCAACCTGCTGTGCAATCCGAAAGGTAGCCCCGCTTGAGCATGCACTCAACTCAAAGAAGGCTTGGGTGACTGGTTTACGTAGGGATGATTCGACAAGTCGTGCAAATACGCCGCTGATTAGCCACGACATGCTGCGGGACGTCATCAAGATCAATCCGCTGGCCAATTTCACACAGCACGACTACACCAATTATTTACAAGAGCACCAACTCGAAGAACATCCACTTGCCGGTCAGGGCTACTCCTCTATTGGTTGCTGGCCATGCACGCGACCAGCAACTGTTGATGGCGATGCTCGTTCCGGTCGTTGGGCAGGAACAGAAAAGACAGAATGCGGATTGCATGTCTCCCAAGACGGCACGCTTACACGCGCAGCTGTCGAGCTCGCTAAGGAAACCGCATGACCGTGTATCTCATTGGTGCTGGACCAGGTGACCCAGATCTTCTCACCGTCAAGGCATCCCGTCTGATCTCAAGTGCACAGGTGGTTGTTCATGACCGCTTGGTTTCCGATGACATCATGGCTTTGATTCCTGCCACTGCAGAGCGCATCGATGTGGGCAAACGTGCAGGTGGCAGCCATACGCAAGTTCTCATCAATGAATTGCTAGTCACTCTTGGTCGCAACCATCAGCATGTTGTGCGTCTCAAGGGAGGCGATCCATTTGTATTTGGCCGCGGAGGCGAAGAAGCTGAAGCTCTTATTCGTGCCGGAGTGTCGTTTGAAATAGTTCCTGGAATCTCATCTGCATTTGCAGTTCCTGCATTGGCGGGAATCCCTGTTACTCATCGACGCATTGCTCGCGCTGTCACAGTGGTCACTGGGCATTGCGAAGACCCAAATGAAAGCGTCAACTGGTCTGCACATGCAAAAACTGGAGCAACTTTGGTGGTGCTTATGGGAACGGCAAACCTGCCAAAGATCTCTGCTGACCTCCTCAGCGCGGGCATGGCACCGTCTACTCCTGTCGCAATCATTTACAACGGAACACGTGCAGACCAAACCATTTCGCGCCTCACGCTTACAGAAGCGCACCTTGCTGAGGCCCAGGCCCCAAGCATCATCGTGATTGGCGAAACTGCTGGGCTCGATCTACGCGACCCACAAACTGTGAGCGAACTCATTGCGACAGGCAACTAGTGCTTCCTATCATTCTTGATCTCACCGGAAGAAAAGTTCTCGTTGTCGGTGGTGGACGCATTGCATTTCGCAAAGCAAAAGCAATTGCCGACGAAGGCGCCGATGTCACCATTATCTCTCCAGACTTTGTTGATGATTTTTCGGCTATCCCAAATGCGATTTTGATTCGACGCAAATTTGAACATGGTGACACAAGTGGTTTTCAACTAGTCATCACCGCAACGGGAGATCATGCTGTAGACCAAATCATTTACGATGAAGCGAATTCACTTGGTACTTGGACTAATTCTGCAGATGACCCCGATCGATGCTCGTTTTATCTG
>JBIKID010000129.1:0-2646 GCA_044361815.1 Ilumatobacteraceae bacterium
TTGATTTGCCAAAGGGCACTGAAATGGTGATGCCTGGTGACAACGTGATGATGACCGTGGAATTGGGCAAGCCAATCGCCATGGACGAAGGTCTTCGTTTCGCAATCCGCGAAGGTGGACGCACCGTAGGTGCTGGCCGCGTCGTCAAGATTCTGAAATAAAGAACTGACCGGCTGACACTCATGGCATCAAGCATCCGCATCCGTCTCAAGGCGTTCGACCACCAGATCATCGACGAGTCTTCAAAGAAGATCGTCGAGACTGTTGCTCGCACCAACGCGACGGTACGGGGCCCGATTCCGCTACCTACCGACAAGCACCGTTATACGGTGATTCGTGGGCCGCACGTTGACAAAGACTCGCGTGAGCATTTTGAAATGCGCATTCACAAGCGTCTGATCGACATCATCGAGCCAAATGCCAAGACGATCGACAGCTTGCAGCGCATCGAGTTGCCTGCTGGTGTTGACATCGAAATCAAACTGCAAAACAGCTAGTTAATTTTTAACTAGCTGCGTTCGTGCAGCACACATTGCATCAGGGCAACGTCTAGCCACTTGCCAAACTTGCGCCCAATCTCACGCTCTATACCCACGAGCGTGTAACCGCATGATTCATGTAGCGCACGTGATGCGGTACCCGATGCTTCAATGCGCGCCATCACCACGTGAAATCCGGTGTCGGCCGCCTGCTCGAGCAATGTGTTGAGAATGAGTCGACCGATGCCGCGTCGGCCCAAATCGCGTTTGACATACACAGAGTTTTCAACCGACGTGCTGTAAGCAGCGCGGTCGCGGTATTCACTCAACGCCCCAAACCCAACCACTTCGTCTTCTTTGGTGACACAAACGATCGCTGAAAATGCACCGCTGCGAGCAGTGATCCAAGCCTCTTGGGTTTCGAGCGTGCGGGGAACGAGATCAAACGTTGATGTCTCAAACTGAACTTCGTGATTGTAAATTTCACAGATCGCAGCAGCGTCGGTAACGAGCGCCCTACGGATGTGCAAGTTGGTCGTGTTCGACTGATTCACAAAGGCGAACTTAGTTGCTGGCACACCCAATTACGGGCGTATTAAAGAATTTGGCAAGAATCAGCGCATTCTGAAACAAGGTGTCTTGTTTGTACGATAGAAAACAGTTATGTCAGATTTCAACGGTGTTCCAGCAGAAGATGACTCGCAAATAGTGGAAACTTCTGGCAACGGATTACATAGCGAGTTTGGCCAAGGCGACTCCCTTGTTACTGAGCCTGAATCATTGAGCGGTGCTCCAACAATCTCCACTCCGATGCCTCCGCCTCCGCCTCCATCGGCAAATGTGAAGAGTCAGCGTAAATTGCGCTCGCTCGCAAAGGTCGTTGTAGTTATTGCGGTTGGATTTGGTAGTGGCATTCTCGGCACAATCGCTGCCGACAAGTGGAACATCACAATTGGTTCAACAACAATTTCTGGATCATCAAACACACCACTCGTTACAAGCGAAGTCGGCTCTGACGATCCGAGTCTTGGTGCCACTTTGATAGCGCAGGTTGTGAACAAGTTGACCGACAGTGTTGTCACAATCAATAGTCAGGTCAATGACGAATCAGGTCAGGGAGAAGCCAGCGGAACAGGAGTGGTACTTACGTCTGACGGCGAGATCTTGACCAACGCGCATGTCGTTGCAGGTTCAACAAGCGTGACGGTGCGTTTCGCTGGTGAAACCGAACCACGAAAAGCAACTGTGTTGGCCAGTGACCCCGGCAATGACATGGCTCTGTTGAAAATTGATGCAACAAATCTGAAGCCAGCAACATTTGCTCAACCCGGAACCATTCGCATCGGTGACCAAGTAATTGCAATTGGTTACGCACTCGCACTTGATGGCGGGCCATCGGTGACATCAGGAATTATTTCGGCACTCAAGCGCACAATCATCACCGAGTCGGGTGCGCTCAATGGTCTGATTCAAACTGACGCCGCAATTTCGTCTGGCAACTCTGGTGGCCCCCTTGTGAATTTGCGAGGCGAGGTAGTGGGGATCAACACTGCCGTTGCTCGAAGTGATGTCAATCAGGCGGCCAATAACGTCGGTTTTTCGATCTCGGTAGACGAAATCGGGCCAGTTCTTGAATCATTGCGCAGCCAAGCCAGCGGCCAAGCTCGGGAAGAGGGCTTTCTGGGGGTAGGTCTGGCAGCCCGAACTGATGGAGGCCAAGGGGCCATCATCACCAGTGTGCAGCCCGATTCGCCAGCGAGTTTGGCCGGAATCCAGCAAGACGACATCGTTCTCTCTGTGGATGGCGAGCCGATTGATGGCCAGGCTGGGCTAGTGGCCTCAATTCGTGATGCCGCACCGGGTCAAACCGTTGAAATAGAGATTTTGAGGGGTGCAAAGCGGCTCACGGTCAAGGCAACTTTGACTGCTCGCGGCCAGGACTGAGCCCAAATATTTACCCCTAATTCTTGGTGGTTGGGCGTTTGGAGACGCCAAAATGCGCCGATAGGGTAACGAGTCCGTATTCACGACTTTCTTGGCACAGTGCTGGGGCGGTCTTTAGTAGCAACTTGACGTCACAATCGACGTCTGCAAGTACCTCGGTAACACGAGGAACCTTGCAGCAACAACGTTTTCGGTGCTCCGCCGGCGTTGCCGGGCGGAGCAT
>JBIKID010000130.1:0-2640 GCA_044361815.1 Ilumatobacteraceae bacterium
TCAATCAGGTCGAGCGGGTTGACAACGTTTCCAGTCGTCTTGCTCATCTTTTCGCCACCAACAAGTAGCCAACCGCCAACTGCCCAACCTTTAGGAAGCTCGATACCTGCAGACATCAACATTGCCGGCCAATACACACAGTGAAAGCGAATGATGTCTTTGCCAATGAAGTGATAATCGACTGGCCATCTTTCGGCAAAAGCCTTTTCGTCTGTGCCGTAACCAAGTGCGGTGATGTAGTTGGCGAGCGCATCAAACCACACGTATGCGACATGTGATTTGTCCCATGGCAGTGGAATGCCCCATGTGAGAGTTTTGCGACTGATTGAGAAATCGTTGAGACCACCTTTGATGAAACCGATTACTTCGTTCATGCGGAAGCCAGGTGTGATGGCTTGCGGGTGATCGGCGTACCACTTGAGCAAACGGTCTTCAAAGCGTGACAAGCGAAAGAAATAATTCTCTTCTTCTACATACGTTGTTTTGGTGTGATGAATAGGGCAGTTACCACTTTCTAATTCGTCTTCGAGAAAGTAGGCCTCGCATGCGACGCAGTATTGACCTTGATACACGTCTGACTCGATGTCACCAGCGTCGAAGCAAGCTTGCAAGAGTTTTTGCACTCCAACGGCATGGCGCTTTTCGGTTGTGCGAATGAAGTCGTCATGGGTGATGTTGAGTCGCTCCCAGGCTTGCTCGAAAAGTGGTGCGATTGAGTCGGCAAATGCTTGGGGTGTCACGCCTTTTGCGTCTGCTGCTTGCTGAATCTTGAGTCCGTGTTCGTCGGTGCCGGTGAGCAAATGCACGTCGTCGCCCAACAGTCTGTGCCAGCGTGAAACCGCATCGGCAATGATCGTGGTGTAAGCGTGACCAAGGTGCGGCTGAGCATTCACATAATAAATAGGCGTCGTCGAACTGAACTTTGTCACGGCTCCACACTAATAGTCTGAACAGATGACATTTGCCTTTGATTTAGCAACTGAAGTGCACGAAGAACAAAGTGACGACTATTCGGGTTTCATACACGACGGATGGGACATTCGAGGCAATGCAAATGGTGGATACGTGATGGCACTCATTGCATCGGCGATGCGCAACGCGTCACAACGCCAAGACCCGATCTCGGTGACAGCACATTATTTGGCTCCGCTACCGCCGGGTGAGGTGCACATCGCGACAGAGGTGGTGAAGCGTGGCAAAACGTTTTGCACGGTTGCTGCTTCAATGCAACAAAGTGGGCGAGAAGCAGTGCGAGCGATTGGGGCGTTTGGTGAAGCAGCAGGACGCAATGAGATAAATACATCGCTCTTGCACGTAGATATTGCCCCACCACAATTGCCGCCAATGACCGAATGTTCGCGCAGGCCTTCTTCTGGCCCAGGTTTCAACATGGGGCTCATGAACAAACTCGATGTTTGGTTGCACCCCGACGACACCGGTTTTTCGCGCGGAGAACAAAATGGAAAAACCATTGTGCGTGGATGGGTCAACTTTGCAGATAATCGATCGATTGACACTTTGTCTCTGCTGCTCATTGCAGATGCATTTCCACCACCGGTGTTTCAAGTCATGACCGCGGCTGGTTGGGTGCCAACTGTTGAACTCACTGTGCACGTGCGTGCAATTCCTGCGCCTGGCCCGTTGCGTTGTGTGTTTACCGCACACGTAGTGCAAGGTGGAATGTTTGAAGAAGATGGAGAGATCTGGGATTCGAACGACACACTTGTTGCACAATCGCGACAGATTGGGCTCGTAGCAAAACAGTAATTATTTGAGCATCAATGCAAGTTCGTACACGTGTCGCTTTTGAATGCCGTACTTGGCAGCAACTTTTGCAGCAGCATCTTTTTTGCTCGAACCATTCCTGAGTTCATCGCGCAATGCATCATTAATTTCTTCGTCGGTTGGCGGTGCAGGAGGCTTTGCGCCTTCGAGTATCAACACGTATTCGCCACGAGGTTCGGTGGTTTGTGCGTATTTCACTGCGTCGTGCAAGGTTCCACGCCACATTTCTTCATGCAACTTGGTGAGTTCGCGAGCAAGTACAACTCGGCGCATCGCACCGCAAGCGGTTTCCAGATCGTCGAGAGTTTTTTCTAGACGATGAGGTGCTTCATACAACACAACTGTGCGCATCTCGGCTGCAACATCATCGATACGGCGAGAACGGTCGCTGCCACTGCGCGGCAAGAAACCTTCAAAGACAAATCGAGCAGTTGGCAAACCGCTAATCACGAGTGCCATTGTGAGAGCGGATGGCCCAGGTATTGCAGAAACAGTGATGCCCGCGTTTAGCGCTGCTTTGACGAGTCGTTCACCTGGGTCACTAATGCCTGGCGTGCCGGCATCGCTCACCAGCGCAACATCAATGTCGTCGAGCAACAACGCAACTACGTGCTCGCATGCGTCGTGTTCAGTGTGTTCGTTGATGACGATGTATTTTTTGCCTGAGTGGCCAAGGTGTTGCAACAACAAACCTGTGCGTCGAGTGTCTTCGCAACAAACAACAGATGCCGAACCAAGTGTGTCAATGGCTCGCTGCGACATGTCGCTGAGATTGCCAATGGGTGTGGCAACAAGTGTGAGTGTGCCACTCATGCGCTGCGCACTTCGATTAAGTCGCCAACCCGCACACCAAAT
>JBIKID010000065.1:0-8956 GCA_044361815.1 Ilumatobacteraceae bacterium
ATCACGAATAACAAAGCGGAGACATTGTTCATCAGGTGAAGATGCGATCGTGAAGGGGTGTGGCTCTCGCAAGCCAGGCAATTTCACCTTGAGAAAAGCGAATTGCCCTAGTTCGTATTTGAGCGCAGTACCAACTGGTTCAACCTCAATTGTGAGGATGTTCCCTCTGCACTCAATATTGGAGACAGAATAAAGTTTTCCCTTTCGAAACATGTCGCGCCACAACACTCGATACAACCAGGCTGCGAGACCGAGGATCATGAATCCTGTAAACCATGAACCCCAAAGTGAAGCGTTTGCATAGGGCTTTGTTGACGTATAAAAATGCCAACACGAAAATGCATACGGCAAAACAAGAAGCTTGTGGGAAAGGCGCCACCAACGGGTGGGAATCCAGCGGAGGAGACTGATAGCTACGAGAATGTAGAGAAGAGTTGACCCTGTTTCCGCTAGGTCTTCTGCTGCGTCCGCTATGTCTTTGGATGCTCCACGTATTCCCTTTACGTCGTCAACCATTTCTAAGTGGAGCCACATTGCTCCGACTGACAATGCTCCAAACCAACGGTGCCACACGTACATGCGGTCAACTCCACCAAAGATTTGTTCAATCGGCAATATACGTGTTGAGAGAAGATTGCTCCATGTCATCATCATGATGGAAACTGATCCGATGAATAATGCAAAAGCAGCATTGCCATCTCCGATTGCATTGGTGAATGCAAACCATCCAACAAATATCGTGAACACCGCCATGCCGGGACCGATCCATCTGGAGTTCACTCTTGGTAGCTGCGGCATTACTGGCTTTGTGAGGCGCCAGTCTGAAGGTGTGCCAAGAAGTGTCTTGATGAGGGTTTGAAATGTCTTTACAAACCCATGAAGCATGCCCTGAGGTTACTTTGTTTCACCTGACTCCGCGGATCGACTAGGACTATTTTGCATAAAGCTCCGTAGTCAGGTGGATGCAGAGTCCGTAGCGTAGAGGGTGTTATGACGACTCTCCCTAACGCTGCATTTTCTATCGCTCTTGATTGTCAACTCGACAATGTGCCAGGCACCCTCGGGCGGTTGTGTGCCGCCATTGGCGAAGCGGGTGGAAACATTGGAGCACTTGATGGATTTGATGTTCGTGGTCCGGTTCTTCGTCGCAGTCTTGTTGTGCACTGTCGAAATGAAGAGCATCAACATGCAATCGTTGCTGCAGTACAAAAACTGGATGGCGTCACTGTCCTTGATTGGTGGGACCGAACTTTCCGCATGCATGAGGCCGGAAAGGTTGAAGTTCTGAGCACGGCGCCAGTAAATGATCGCGATGATTTGTCAATGGCGTATACGCCTGGCGTTGCTCGCGTCTGCACTGCGATCGAAAAAGATCCGTTGCTCTCACACAAGTACACCATTCGCAAAAACACCGTTGCCATTGTGAGTAATGGAACTGCAGTGCTCGGACTTGGCGACATCGGCCCAGAGGGTGCGATGCCCGTCATGGAGGGCAAGGCTCTTTTGTTTAAGGAGTTCGGTGGAGTTAATGGTTTCCCCATTTGCATCAATGCTCGCACTGCTGATGAAGTTGTCGATTTCGTGCAACGTATTGCACCAACCTTTGGTGGAATCAATTTGGAGGACATCAAAGCACCTGAGTGTTTTGAAATTGAAGAACGACTACGTGCGAGTCTCGATATTCCTGTGTTTCACGACGACCAACATGGAACGGCAGTGGTCACATTGGCCGCATTGTGGAACTCGTTGAAGATCACCGGCAAGAAAATGGAAGACCTCACCGTTGTCATCGCTGGTGTTGGTGCCGCAGGTGTGGCTATTGGCAAAATTCTTCTCAATGCCGGAATTGGCGATGTGATTGGTTGTGACCGTGTTGGCGCCATTTACACCGGTCGTGGTGAAATGAACTCTGCAAAAGAATGGTTTGCAGCACACACAAACTCGTCGCGAAAAATGGGGACCATCAGTGACGTCATGAAAGGCGCAGACGTATTTGTTGGAGTAAGTGGGCCAGATCTCATTACTGCAGCCGATGTGCGCTCGATGGCAAAAAACCCCATCGTGTTTGCAATGGCAAACCCAAACCCTGAAATTCGTCCAGAGCAGGTCGACGGTTTAGCGGCCGTTATGGCAACGGGTCGTAGTGACTATCCGAACCAAATCAATAACGTGCTTGCATTCCCCGGCATCTTCCGTGGCGCACTTGATGCAAATGCAACAGACATCACTGAAGGTATGAAATTGGCAGCCGCAATTGCCATTGCCGAATCAGTGACTGATGCTCAGTTATCTCCAGATTTCGTAGTGCCGTCGGTGTTCGACCGAACAATCGTTGAGCGTGTTGCGCCAGCGGTTGCTGCAGCTGCAGTGAAAGACGGAGTCATCCGCAAGTCGTAGAGCAATTATGCGTTGCGTGCAGAAACAAACGCCGCAACGCAAGTATCAATGTCGGCTTTGGTATGTGTTGCACACACTTGCACACGAATGCGTGCCTTGCCCATAGGTACAACTGGGTATGAGAAGGCCACGACGTAAATACCGAGTTTAAAAAGTTCGGCAGCCATGCGAACTGCTTCATGCTCATCAGCAAACATCACCGGAACAATTGGGTGTTCTCCTGGAAGGAGTGTGAATCCTGCTGCAGACATTTGATCGCGGAAATATTTGGCATTGCTGCGAAGAGTTTCTCGAATTGAGTTGCCTTGGGCAACCAAGTCAAGCGCAACAAGCGAACCAGCTACAACCGTTGGTGGTATTGAGTTAGAAAACAGGTACGGCCTTGCGCGTTGACGCAGCAAGTCAACAATCTCTTGGTGAGAAGAGATGTAACCACCCGAGGCTCCGCCCAGTGCTTTACCGAGCGTGCCAGCGATGATGTCGACACGATCGCGAACCCCAAACATTTCTGGAGTACCAGCACCAGTTGCGCCGATGAATCCAACTGCATGCGAGTCGTCCACCATGACCATTGCTTCATACTTGTCAGCGAGATCACAGATTTCTTCAAGAGGAGCGAAGGAACCATCCATCGAAAACACACCATCAGTGACAATGAGTGTTCGTCGTGCGCCACGCGCTGCAATTAGTTGTGCCTCGAGGTCGGCCATATCGCGGTTTTTGAAGCGGTAGCGCGTTGCCTTGCACAATCTGATGCCGTCAATGATTGAGGCGTGATTTAATTCGTCAGAAATAACCGCATCGCTTTGATCGAGCAGCACTTCAAAAATTCCGGTGTTCGCATCAAAGCATGACGGAAACAAAATTGTTGCGTCAGTACCCAGCAATGCAGACAGTTTCGCTTCAAGCACATCGTGTTGCGACTGGGTTCCACAAATGAAGCGCACGCTTGCCATGCCAAAGCCATTGATGTCGAGAGATTCTTTAGCCGCAGCTATCACTGCAGGATTGTTTGCAAGTCCGATGTAGTTGTTGGAACAAAAGTTGATCAGATCTTTGCTGCTGCTTGAGACATGCGAAGCCTGCGGAGAGTCGAGCAGTCGCTCACGCTTGTAGAGGCCTGCCGACTGGATCTCGTCGAGAGTCTTTTTGAGTTCTTGTTGAACGCTTGTATACATGGCTTCTCCTTATGACCAATCCATCACGACTTTGCCCGAGTTTGACGAACGGGCAGCAGCAAAAGCTTTCTCCCAGTCGTTCGCGGTAAAGCGATCGGTGATGACATCTCGAATGTCAAGTCCGGTTTGGATCAGTGAGTTCATGGCGTACCAAGTCTCAAACATTTCTCGTCCATAAATGCCCTTGATGGTGATCATGTGTGTGACGAGCTTTGCCCAATTGATAGAGATTTCTTTGCTTGGCAAGCCGAGCACAGCAACTCGGCCACCGTGACTCAAGTTGTCCAAAATATCTGGCAGGGCAGTTGGTGCTCCGCTCATCTCAAACGCAACATCGAATCCTTCTTTCATGCCGAGTGTCTGTTGAGTTGCTGCAATTGATGAAGTCATCGGATTGACCGCAACGTCTACACCCATCAAACGAGCAAGAGCAAGCCTCGATTCGTTGATGTCACTGACTACTACAAACCGTGCACCGACATGTCGCGCGACTTTGGCGGCCATCAAGCCGATCGGGCCTGCACCGGTGATAAGTACGTCTTCACCTGCTACAGGAAAAGTGAGTGCTGTGTGCACGGCATTACCGAATGGATCAAAGATTGCTCCAAGTTCGGCATCAACTGCTTCGGAATGCACCCAAACATTGCTTGCAGGAATAACTACGTATTCAGCAAATGCACCGTCGCGGTTAACACCAATACCCAATGTGTTTTTGCACATGTGGCGTCGACCGGCGCGACAGTTACGACATGTTCCACAAATGATGTGTCCTTCTCCAGATACAAGCGCACCCAACTCAAGAGCTTTTACCTCGGAGCCCATCTCGACAATGCGGCCGGAAAACTCGTGACCAATGATGAGCGGTGCATTAACTGCAGATGCAGCCCAAGCATCCCACGACTCAATGTGCAAGTCGGTGCCACAGATACCTGTTTTTTCAACACGAATCTTGACGTCATACGGACCAGGGGTTGGCTCGGCGCACTTGATCATCTCGAGGCCGGGTGCGGCGGAGGGCTTAAATAGTGCACGCATCGTGATCTCAATCGTACTGTCACCTTGGTAATCAAGTTTTATCGGGTTGGTTCTAATGTGGACTAGTGAACACTTTTCTCAGTAATGCACTCGATGCAGCAGTAGTGCCAGGGTTTTCCAAAATTGGTTATGTGATCCGGAAGTGTCTAGGTAATTGGAAGCCAATTTCCAGTTTTGACCTCCATGGGAAGACTGTTGTAATCACGGGTCCAACGTCCGGGCTGGGTGAACAAGTTGCTCGCCAACTTGCAGTCACTGGAGCCAACTTGGTGCTGGTTGCGCGCAACGAAGAAAAATGTGCACGCGTAATTGACGAAATAGCACCACTGTGCACGGGAGACAAACCTGTTTTTGTTCAGGCAGAAATGGGAGATCTTGAATCAGTTCGCAGTGCATGCGCGGCGATCCAGCAACAGTTCGCTCACGTAGATGTGTTGGTTCATAATGCAGGTGCATTGTTAAACACCCGTCAGACATCACCGCAGGGAATTGAACAGACCGTTGCATCACACGTGGTTGGCCCGTTCCTTATGACCTCACTGCTTCTTCCGCTGTTGGTCGGAGGTCGAGTAGTAACTGTGTCCTCGGGAGGCATGTACACCAGCCCGCTTCCCATTTTTGACAACGGTGAAACTCTGGAGATGCCCACTCATAAATATGGTGGATCAAAACAGTATGCAATTGCTAAACGAGCACAAGTAACGCTGACTGAAATGTGGGCCGAACGCGAGCCCCAAATAGAGTTTGTGTCAATGCATCCAGGCTGGGCAGATACTCCAGGAGTGCAAGAAAGCATTCCAGGGTTTCGACGAGCAACAGCACCAATATTGCGTTCGGCCGGTGAAGGCGCAGACACGATTGCATGGCTGGCTGCGGTTCATCCACTCCCAGGTATGAGTGGGTCTTTTTGGTCTGATAGAGAAATTCGATCAACACACAAGTCGCCTCGCACTAAAAAAAGTGACACCAAAACTGCGCGAGCTGCATTATGGGAAAGTGTCTCTCATTACGTAGATCCCTATATCCAAAGTTCATAACGGTCAACTTCTTCAGATGATTTGCTCAGCAAGAACAATTCATGCCTGATCCTGGGGCGATTACAGTACCTGTCATGACTTACAAAGTGGCGGTAGTACGAGAAGTTTCGGCATCTCCAGAAAAAGTGTGGTCCCTTGTTACCGACTTGCCTCGCATGGGTGAGTGGTCACCCGAAAACCTAGGTGGCGAGTGGCTCGACGGCGCTACGAGTGCCACAGTAGGTGCAAGATTTAGAGGGAACAATAAGAATGGGGACAAGTCATGGCAGGCAACGGTAAAAGTTGATGTTTGTGATGCACCAAAGAAGTTTGTGTTTACCCTCAATTTCAAAGAGAATCATTTATGTGATTGGGTATATGAAATTGAACCAACAGCTACCGGCTGTCGTGTGACGCACGCATGGGTTGCGGGAACACATTGGGAACAATTTGCACCATTCGGCAAGGACATCAGTGGAGTGGAGGATCGTGCCACGCACAACCTTCGCAACATGGGTGTCACGCTTGACAACTTGGTCAAAGCGTTGGATACGGTTTAGTCATGACATCACCAGTTTCTGTAACACGAGAGTTCTCTGCATCACCCGACAAAGTGTGGGCGCTCGTCACTGACTTGCCTCGGATGGGTGAATGGTCGCCAGAAAACCAGGGCGGCAAGTGGGCTAAGGGAGCAACTGGGCCAGCTGTTGGAGCAATATTCAAGGGCCGAAATAAAAACGGCAAGAAGTCTTGGGGCACAAACGTCAAAGTCAATGCATGCGATGCACCAAAGAAGTTTTCGTTTGGATTAATGGTCTTCGGAAACAACTGGTGTGATTGGGTGTTCGAAATTGAACCAACTGCTGCAGGCAGCAGAGTGACACACAGCTGGATTGATCACCGTGGTGGTTTCAGCTCTTTTCTTGGGAAGGTTGTGAGTGGCGTTGCTGACCGTGCAACGCATAACAAAAAGAACATGGAAATCACCATGGACAACCTTGCGAAGGCAGCGAACTAATTAGCTACAACGAACTGTCTACTGCGATCTAGCAGTCGAGGGCAGTGCAAAGTTTTACAAAGAGCTCGTCATACGTTTCGAGTGCCTGAAATTGTGGAAACTCGGCCTTGATGTTGTCTGGCGCATGAAATAAGAACCCAGCATCTGCAGCGCCCAACATCGCGGTGTCGTTGTATGAGTCGCCGGCTGCGGCCACGCGGTAGTTCAGTTTCTTGAAAGCCTCAACGGCAACACGCTTTTGGTCGGCTTGACGCAATTCAAAATCAACGATGTGGTCATCTTTGACAATGAGACGATGACAAAACAGTGTTGGCCAGTTGAGTAGACGCATGAGTGGACGCCCAAACTGCTCAAACGTGTCGGAGAGAATGATGACCTGTGTGCGCTCGCGTAATGCATCTAAAAATTCGAGAGCACCTGGCATTGGCGACAAACCAGCGATCACTTGCTCGATGCGGCTCATTGTCAGGCCGTGTTGGTCAAGGATCTGAATGCGCGATTTCATCAGCACGTCATAGTTGGGTTCGTCGCGAGTAGTGCGCTTCAACTCTGGGATACCGGTACTTTCGGCAACAGCAATCCAGATCTCGGGCACCAACACGCCTTCGAGGTCGAGGGTGACAATTCCCTGGTGTGGTTTGGTTGCAACAGCCATGGAGTCAGTCTTGCTCGCGGCAGTCTTCGCACGAAATTGTGGGCGATGCTGCTTCGCACGCACTGCACACCAATGTCAACTTGTGGCAAGCAAGGTTTGAACAATTATGAAACTGGGCAGTTGGCGCAGAACACAGATTGCAGGTGCCCAACACTTTGGCCTGATCACTAAATTCAATTTTGAGACGGCGATCAAAGACATACAGCGATCCCTCCCAGAGGCCTTTGTCTCGAAACTCTTCGCCGTATCGAACAATGCCACCATCAATTTGGTAGACCTCTTTGAATCCGCGGTTTTTCATGATCACGGACAACACTTCACAACGAATGCCGCCCGTGCAATACGAAATAATTGGTTTGTCTTTGAGGTGGTCGTATTTCCCGCTCTCAATTTCGGCAACAAAATCTGGAGTGGTTTCTACATCGGGGATGACTGCATTTTTAAATCTGCCGATGCGTGCTTCGTATGCACTTCTGCCGTCAAAGAAAACAACGTCGTCTCCGCGTTCGGCAACGAGTTGGTTGACCTCGACAGGCTTGAGGTGCACGCCGCCGCCAATGATTCCATTTTCATTGACCTTGATTTCCTCAGGAACACCAAACGTCACTATCTCGTCGCGCACGCGAATTTCAATTCGTGGAAAATCATTGCCAATTCCATCTGACCATTTGAAGTCGATCGTCTTGAAAGCGGGAAACTCTTTGGTTACACGCACATATTTTTTGATTGATGACAACGATCCACCAACAGTTCCGTTGATGCCGTCTTTAGAAATGATGATTCGGCCGTTGAGATCAAGGCGCTCGCAGAGTGCGCGCTGCCACAGGCGAATTGCTTCTGGGTCGGCAAGCGGTGTGAACTTGTAGAAGAGGACGATTTTGGTGGGTTCGATAACTCTAAATTTAGCGGTGGAGCGATAAATTAGGCGTGGCTGACAAGCGCCTCGGCGTAGCCTTTACTCTCATGGAAATCATGCAGTCGCACAAGTTGGCCAATGTCTTGTATGACATTCGTGGCCCAGTGCTTGAAGAGGCCAAGCGACTTGAGGCTGCAGGACACAGAATTATCAAACTAAATATTGGAAATCCTCAACCGTTTGGTTTTGAGACTCCGCCAGAAGTGTTGGTCGAAGTCGTGCGCAATTTGCCAATTTCGCAGGGTTACTCCGATTCGCAAGGCATTTTGTCAGCGCGCACCGCGGTTGTGCAGCACTACCAAGAGCGCGGCATCGATATCACGGACGTAGATGACGTGTGGTTGGGCAATGGAGTGAGCGAACTTATTCCGGTTGCACTCAATGCACTGCTCAACGAGGGCGATGAGGTGTTGATACCCGCACCCGACTATCCGTTGTGGACTGCATCGACAAGTTTGTCGGGTGGCACTCCAGTGCATTATTTATGTGACGAGTCAAACGGCTGGATGCCAGACATGAACGACATCAGGGCGAAAGTCAGTGATCGCACAAAAGCAATTGTGATCATCAACCCAAACAATCCGACAGGTGCTGTGTATAGCCCCGAGATTTTGCGCGAGATTGCCGATTTTGCTGTTGAAAGAAACCTCATCGTGATGGCTGATGAGATCTACGACAAGATTTTGTATGACGACGCAGTACACAACACATTTGCAGCGATTGCACCAGACGTATTTACTC
>JBIKID010000131.1:0-2599 GCA_044361815.1 Ilumatobacteraceae bacterium
GTGGCAGGAGTTTTGCCAAGCTTTGAATTTGCAGATGAGATGGCCGCATTGCCGACAGCAGTTGTGCTTGCTCAGATTGCCCACGAGCGTGCATTGCGCCAAGAGTGGCAAGAAGCCGATTCGCTGGTGCCCGAGTATTTGCGCTTGCCAGATGCTGAAATCAACTGGGCAACACGGAGTGTGTCATGAGAGGTGACAATCCGGTGCTTGGAATTGCGACCATGCAGCGAAAGCACATTCGCGACATCATGCCCATCGAAAACTCGGTGTACCCACGGCCGTGGACCGAGAAGGTGTTTGCAGAAGAAATTGAGATGATGGGTCGGGGTAGGCGTCATTACGTAGTCGCTCATGTTGGCAAAGTGCTTGTGGGGTACGGCGGATTGCTGTTTGCAGAAGACGATGCGCACATCACGAATATCGCCGTGAAACCCGATTGGCATTTGCGTGGCGTGGCAACCGAAATGATGTTGGAGTTGGCTTCTGAGGCACGCAATCGTGAGTGTCAAGCGCTCACGCTTGAGGTTCGGCACACAAATACTGCCGCGCAAGAGTTGTATCGCCGATTTGGTTTTGTGCCAGCCGGAATTCGGCAAAAGTATTACGAAAATACCGACGATGCAATTGTGATGTGGTGCACTGATATTCAGAGCGACGAATATTCTCAGCGGCTTGAAGCGATAGTGCGGTCACGTCCATGAGTGCAAACACATTGTTCGGCGACAGTACGGTGGTGCTCGGCATCGAGACAAGTTGTGACGAAACTGCGGCTGCGGTCGTGATGGGTGGCAACGATGTGTTGTCATCGGTTGTTGCAACACAGATTGATTTGCATGCCAGGTATGGCGGTGTGGTGCCAGAGATTGCGAGCCGTGCTCATGTGGAGGCAATGAATGTCGTGATTCGACAAGCGGTTGAGCAATCAGGTGTGCCACTTGAACGGATCGATGCGGTGGCTGCGACAGTTGGGCCAGGTTTGATCGGTGCGCTGCTTGTGGGAGTAGCCGCAGCAAAGTCGGTTGCTCTTGTTCTCGACAAACCATTTATTGGCGTTAACCATTTGGAAGCGCATTTGTATGCAGCATTGCTCGACGACCCGCATGTCGAGTTTCCAATGCTCGTTGTGTTGGTCTCTGGCGGCAACACTTTGTTTGTCGAGATGCGTGGGCACGGTGACTTCAGTGTGATCGGTCAAACAATTGACGATGCAGCCGGTGAGGCTTTCGACAAGGTCGCACGATTTTTGGATCTCGGTCATCCGGGTGGACCTGCGGTTGATCGCATTGCGCTCACCGGCAATGCACATGCGATCGATTTCCCGCGAGCAATGTTGCACGATGGGCTCGATGTTTCATTCAGTGGTCTCAAGACATCGGTGATTAACTACGTGCGCAAAAACCCAACTGTGTCGACAGCGGACGTGGCTGCATCATTTCAATTTGCAGTCGTAGACGTGCTCGCAGCAAAAGCTCGCAAAGCGGCTCAGCAGATTGGTGCAAAGACCGTTGCTCTTGGTGGTGGTGTTGCGGCCAATTCGTTGTTGCGAAGCACAATGACAACAGTGTGTGCAGAGGCGGGATGGCGACTGGTGTTGCCAAGTATGGGTATGTGCACCGACAACGCAGCCATGATTGCATCGGCAGGTTGGTACCGTTTAGTTGCCGACGGCCCGTCCAGCATGGACATGGGCGCGATGCCAAACCTCAAACTCACATGACCAGCCACAACACCAGCGACAGCACAACAAATTCGACTGTGCCACGCCTTAAGCCACTGCAACTCGGTGAGCATTCGGTGTGGCCGCCTGTCGTGCTTGCACCAATGGCTGGCGTGACCAATGCGCCGTTTCGGTCGTTGTGCCGCAAGTTTGGGCCGGGTCTTGTGTACGTCAATGAAATGATGATGGCAACTGGTTTGGTACACGGCAATCGCAAAACCGACACGATGCTCAAGTTTGGAAGCGACGAAACGTTTCGTAGTTTGCAGTTGTATGGCAGCGATCCGGAAATGCTGGCGCGCGCAGTCGACAAACTGGGTCGCGCTGATGCGGTTGACCACATCGATCTCAATTTCGGTTGCCCAGCACCAAAAGTGACTCGTCGCGGTGGCGGAGCAGCGGTGCCGCTCAAGCGCCAATTGTTGCGTGCTCTTGTAACAGCGGCAGTCGAGACGGGCAAAAACTATGGCATTCCAATCACGTGCAAGTTTCGAATGGGTATTGACGACGACTTAATTACATTCGTGCAGACAGGCTTGATTTGTGAAGAGGCTGGTGCATCTGCGGTTGCCTTGCATGCACGAACCGCACGTCAGCACTATGCGCCAAGCGCGCACTGGGAAGCGATCAAAGAACTCAAAGTTGCAGTGACGAGCATTCCAGTTCTTGGCAACGGTGATATCTGGGAAGCACAAGATGCGTTGCGCATGGTTGAGCAAACTGGTTGTGATGGCGTAGTCATTGGCCGCGGATGCCTCGGGCGCCCTTGGTTGTTTCGTGACTTGATCGACGCGTTTAGTGGTAACCCAATTCAAGCGACACCACAACTTGGTGATGTGCTTGAAGTGATGGTCGAGCATGCAACGGCGTTGTGTGGACACT
>JBIKID010000132.1:0-2586 GCA_044361815.1 Ilumatobacteraceae bacterium
CTTTTGCAAGACGCTGCATTGAAAAATCTTCTGCCCGCATGAGACCACCAGCCACTAGGCGCTGTGACAAATTTGTGTCGTTTACGATCCGAGTGAGTGACTTTGCAAGCTGCTCTTCATCGCCCGGCGCAACAAGCAGCGCATTCACTTCGTGCGTCGCAACATTGCGGTATCCATCAATATCGGTAGTAACGAGTGGGGCCGCTGCTGCCATTGCCTCAAGCAAAACTATGCCGAAGGACTCCCCTCGCAATGATGGAGCACAAAAAACAGAACAACGTGAAAGACGATCGAGCTTGTCTGTTTCAGTGATCCGACCAAGCCACGAGATACGAGTATCGCTCTCATACAATCTGTGCATCTCGTCAATACCTGGACCATCTGCTGCTATCCACAATGCAAAATTCTGTGGCAAATACTTCATCGCACCAAGCAATACTTCTAGTCCTTTTCGAGGCTCAAAACGCCCACAAAAAAAGATTGTTGGTTGAGTCTCACGAATTGCATCGGGTTTTAAATAACGGGAAGTTTCTATTCCGTTAAACAGCACCTGATAGTCGCCGTCGAGATACCTCGATGCAAGTTCCCTTGCAGCCTCCGACACCGCAACACGCGCGCTCAAGTGGTTGGCTGCCCAACGTGCAGTCTTGTTGAGAACTCGATACGACGATGAATCGCCAGCCGCATGGAATGTTCCCACTGTCGGTGCAAGCCGCAACAACAAGGATGTAACCGTAGGACCAGGCACGATGGGTTCGTGCAGATGAATAATGTCAAATGCTTCATCATTGAGCGCCCGAATCGTGCGCAATGCTGCTGATGGATCTGGCGCAAGCGGAGCTACTGATCCGTTGGCGGAAGTTGGCAG
This sequence comes from Ilumatobacteraceae bacterium, assembly GCA_044361815.1. Classification (GTDB taxonomy): domain Bacteria; phylum Actinomycetota; class Acidimicrobiia; order Acidimicrobiales; family Ilumatobacteraceae; genus UBA3006. Next base: position 869 of record JBIKID010000132.1, read on the forward strand.
ACTCTGACCCAACGGTGTCACAAATGGTTCAGGAGGCGGACCATCACATGGCGCAAGAACTCGTACTTCGTGACCGATGCGGCGAAGTTCACGCGCCAAACCCATAACTTGGGCTTGCACGCCACCGGGAACTGACACGCTGTAGGGACTCACCATTGCAACCCGCAACATGTTCACGCCATATACGGTAGAGCGTCTAGAAGCTATTCAAACAAAAACAAGTTAAATCAAAACAAAGTCAGCACGAAAGCAGTGAGATCATGACGCAATTCCCTACGAACCCGTATTCCAAACCAGCAATTTCGATTGTTGCATCGCCCACCAAACGCAACGCAATTTTGGAGTTGGCCCAAAAGGCTGAACATCTCGGATTTGAAGGACTTGCTTGCCCGAGCCTTGGTGGCACCATGGCACTCTGTGTTTCGCTCGCCCATGCCACAAACACAATTCATTATTGGACATCAATCCAACCGATGTATTACAGCCACCCTGTCGAAACGGCAAATACCGCATCACACATTCATGAAATCTCTCGCGGTCGATTTGGTCTCGGTATTGGCGTTAGTCACGGAGCAGTTGTGCAACGTCTCGGAGTCGAGACCGGCAAACCCCTGAGTGACATCTCCAATTACGTTGCGGCAATGCGCGCCAACGAGAAATTTTCTGGAGAACTCCCACCGATTTATCTAGCGACATTGCGAGACAAAATGCTCGCACTCTCACATCAAATATCCGAGGGTGCTATTTGGGCAAACGCATCGTTGCGCGATATTGGGCGACAAGTTGCGTTACTCCCCGCCGACAAACGCTCGACATTCTTTATGTCCAACATGGTTCCAACCATCATCAGTGATGATGTTGATGCAGCCTTGGCGTTGCACCGCAAAACATTGACTGGCTATGTCTCACTACCCAACTATCGAAACTATTGGCGCACTGCCGGCTACGTCGACGAGATGGACGCAATCGAACATGTGCTGGCAACCACACCAAAGGATGCAATGGCGCAAGCGCTGCAATCGACCATGAGCGATTCATGGTTACGAGACTGCACCATCTCCGGATCGGCAACTCAAGTGCGCGAACAATTTGCGGCATGGGCCAACGCTGGTGTTTTGCCAATCGCAGTGATGTCATCCACTACTGGCGGTCAAGCAAAAGCAATTAACGAACTTTTTGATGCATTCGCGTAAAGCGAATTACGCAATTTGTGCGAGTAAGTCTTCAACAAGTTGTTGAATTTTGTCTCGGATCGGACGCACTGCATCCACGCCCTGTCCTGCGGGGTCATCAAGTGGCCAATCCACATACCTCTTGCCGGGCAAAAACGGACATGCATCTCCACAACCCATAGTTACGACAACATCAACGGCTTCCAACATCTCCATCGTCCACAATTGCGGTTGAGCAGATGCAATGTCAATTCCGACTTCATTCATCACCGCAACGGCAGATGGGTTAATTGAATTTGCTGGCTCCGAGCCGGCTGAATAAACCGTTACACGACCGGCACCTAGGTGACGCATAAACCCAGCCGCCATTTGCGAACGACCAGAGTTGTGTATGCACAAAAACAAGACACCCTTCATGAGTGACGTTCGCCAAATACGAACTTGATGGTTACCACTGCCAAGGCGGCACCAACTAATTGCATCAGCACAAACATCGGTACAGATTCTGGAGCAATTCCAGCAAAGGTATTACTCAGACTTCGCGCA
>JBIKID010000133.1:0-2508 GCA_044361815.1 Ilumatobacteraceae bacterium
CCCAGTCGATTGCTGGATCGACGGACCAAATAGGCAATCCGGGCGAGCCTCCGTACACCCGAGGTATTTACCCAACCATGCATCGCGATCGTCTCTGGACGATGCGCCAGTACGCGGGGTTTGGAAGTGCCGCTGATACCAATCAACGGTTTAAGTTCTTGCTTGAGGCAGGTCAAACAGGACTGAGTTGTGCCTTCGATTTGCCGACGCAGATGGGTTACGACAGTGATCATCCACGATCGGCCGGTGAAGTAGGCAAAGTTGGTGTGGCGATTGACTCGCTCGACGACATGCGCACACTGCTCGCTGATTTGCCGCTCGACAAAGTCACGACATCGATGACCATCAACTCGACTGCATCAATTTTGTTGCTGATGTACGAACTTGTGGCAGAAGAGCGTGGAGTGCCAGCAACTGCAATTAGTGGAACAATTCAAAATGATCTCTTGAAGGAATACATCGCGCGCGGCACATATATTTATCCACCGGCACAGTCAATGCGCTTGATCACAAATATTTTTGAATACTGCGCAGCCAACGTGCCCAAGTGGAACACAATTTCAATTTCTGGCTATCACATTCGTGAAGCTGGCTCAACTGCAGTGCAAGAACTTGCATTTACGTTGAGCAACGCAATTGCCTACGTGCAGGCAGCGGTCGATGCAGGACTCGATGTGGATGACATCGGTCCACGCCTCAGTTTCTTTTGGAATGGTCACAACAACTTCTTTGAAGAGGTGGCCAAGTTTCGTGCAAGCCGTCGCATGTGGCATGACATCATGACCAACCGCTTTGGTGCGAAGAAGGCATCAAGCAAGTTGATGCGCTTTCACACGCAGACAGGTGGCTCGACGCTGACCGCACAGCAACCGCTCAACAACGTTGTGCGAGTGGCAATTCAGAGTATGGCTGCGGTGCTCGGCGGCACACAGAGTTTGCACACAAACGGATTTGATGAGGCCCTGAGTTTGCCAACAGAAGATGCGGCGCGAATCGCTTTGCGTACTCAACAGATCATTGGTTTTGAGAGTGGTGTCACCGACACACCAGACCCACTCGCTGGCTCGTACTTCGTTGAGTCGCTGACAAACGAAGTTGAGCGATTGGCCTACGAGTACATTGCCCGCATTGACGAAATGGGTGGGGCAGTGCAAGCAATTGAGGCTGGGTTCCAGATGGACGAGATCGAAGACGCGGCATATTCGTACACCAAATCGATCGATGACAAGTCACGTGTGTTGGTAGGCGTCAACAAATTCACTGTCGACAACGAGCCTGCACCAACAATCACTCCAGCAAACCCAATGCTCGAAAAAGAACAGGTCGCACGGTTGACAAAGTACAAGTCCGGTCGGGACATGGCGGTGGTTGCCGCATGCTTGGATGACTTGCGCACTGCAGCAAAGTCAACGGACAACGTGTTGATTCCGATGAAGGCAGCATTGCGGGCTAACGCAACTCTTGGCGAAGTCAGCGATGCGCTACGCGACGTGTTTGGTGTCTATCGCCCAAGTTGATTCGCAAAATCTAACTGATGTTTTGATTAGCGATTTGAACCATGATTGCATTGAAATCGCACCGTGGAAGCTGGTCGGTATAGGCAAAGAGAGAGCTAAATCCGTAACCAATGGTCTGTTCGCCAGCGCTCAGCAAGTTGATGATGTCAGGATGGATTGCGGGGAACGCATCAATCATCCGCCGATCTAGATCGTTGACTACCTTGCGCATCTGGCGGTGTGTGCTTCGATGGTGTCGAGTGGCAATGATGCATTCTTGACGGAAACGCAACCAGGTTTGCCGTTCGGGAATTAGACCAAACTGAAAACTATCGGTAAGTCCGAAGTTGGGCCGATGGTCATGAGACGCGTCTTGTTTTGCAGCAAGGTTTTGATATTGGGTTGCTTTCAATAGCTCAACAACCGCGTCATTCATGAGTTCTTCTTTGTCGTCATAAACGTTGTAGATCGTGCCACTCGTCAGTTTGGATTTGCGGGCAATTCGAGAAATGGTGGCACCAGTAAAACCGGTTTTGGCCATTACTTCGGCAGTTGCGTCAATCAACTCGTCTCGCACTGCATTGCCTGTGCTTGCTTTAACTGGTCGTGGTTTTGGAACTGGGGGCGATGTAGTCGTTGGTTGTGCTGTTTGATACGCCTGGCGCAAACCACGCAGCACTAAACCAAGATTGGGATTCGTTGTTGTGATGAATGAGCGCAACATTGATCCAAGTGCCATGCTTGCGCCAAGAGCGACTCCCGCGCAATCAATGGGTGATCTATTTTTATTGAGTCCCGAATCGTGGAGCCACTGGGTGATCTGCGGAATCACAACTTCGCCTACCACTTCGTTGCGTTGAGCCACAACTACAAACTCTGCTGCTAGGGCAAGAGTGGATGATGGTCGCTCGAGTCGTGCGATGAGATCTGGATCTGTGCTGATTTTTTCCTGAGTAGTCAGGTAATGAATTGTTTGGCGAATGTGGTTCTCAAACTTCTGGGCGACGACTTG
>JBIKID010000010.1:0-27126 GCA_044361815.1 Ilumatobacteraceae bacterium
CCAATCTCTGCGCCGGCGACAACAACGCAGTCCCACTCGCGACCCTTGGCCCCGTGAAAGGAAAGTAGATCGACCCCAGCCTTGGGGTGGGAAACGGTTGCATTTGCCGCAACCCATGCGCTGAACGCACGCCCGTCCACAGTGCCGATTGTGTCTTGCTGCACGAACTGTCGCACCATTTCGGCAACGGTGCGTTCGGCTTCATCAATTGACTCGTGAAGGATGTCAGCAGACCATGTTGTGAGACCTTGTCGGCTAGTTGATTGTGCTGCGAGCGCAATCGCTGCAGTGATCTCTGGGGGTTGACGAGTTGATCCAATAGGAATTCCGGCACGAGTGAGCGCTTTAGAAATAGCAACGAGCTGAGTGTTGGTGCGCACAAGAACTGCGCACGATTGCCATGGATGCGCGCCGGCTGTAGGCGCATACTGCCACAGCAGCGATGCAATTCCGTCAGCTTCTTCTTGCTCGTCATCGAAACCAGCGATACGAATGTGAGGACCATCCTCGCGTACCGCTTCGATCTCGAATGTTTCACCGGTTTGTAAAGCGACGTGGCGAGCAGCATGCACGATGTGGGGCGAGCAGCGGTAGTTGTTTGGAAGACTCAGCACTGTCGTATGCCCGAGTACGTCGGGGAGAGTGTCGAACAACATGCGATCAGCACCGTTCCATCCATAGATGGCTTGCAGTGGGTCGCCAACGACAAATACATCTGGGCGGCCACCACGAATTTCTTCGAACAGCGCATATTGCAATGGGTTCATGTCTTGGGCTTCGTCGACAAACAGGTGCTTAAATCGAAAACGCACAGCCTCGGCGTAGCCGGTGTCTGCACGCATGTCGGCAATCACGCGTGCGAGCAAATCGTCTAAGTCCACAATTTGGCGTTTCACTTTGAGCTGTTCGTATTGCTTATAGATTTCTGCAATTTCTGGAGCAGCAATAGGTGGCGTGCGCTGGAGGCGTTTGACCATTTGTGTGTAGTCGGCGGGGGCGATCATGCGTGCATGAGCCCAGTCAATTTCGGCAAGCATTTCTCGGGGTCGGCTCGCCATGCGGTGAGTGCCGGCAGCAGCGGTTGCCAGAGCGGTTCGGTTGTGCACGATGTTTGGCACGGGCTGACCCAAATCAATCAGACGCTGACGGAGGAGCGAAAGTGCAACGGCGTGGAACGTGCCTACTGTTGGTCCTGCACCATGACTGCGGTCAACTCCGAGATTGGTGAGTCGCTTGCGCATTTCGCCAGCGGCCTCACGTGTGAATGTGATGGCCAAAATGTTTTCGGGGTTTGCTGTGCCGCTCGCTACTCGGTAGGCAATGCGGTGAGTGAGTACACGTGTTTTGCCCGAACCCGCACCAGCATGCACGACTATTGACGAAGGTGGAGTGACCACTGCTTCGTGCTGATGGGCGTCTAGCCCACGCAGTAAGTCGTCTTGATGCATGCAGAGACTGTAGGCGTTCCGTGTAACACGCTGCACATTACGATGCATTCGTGGCGTTTTCTACGAAATATCTCAATGATGACGAGCATGTAATTTTGGATTTGCATCCTCATTGGTGGACATTTGTTGAGCCTTCGATTTCGATTCTCATTCTGTTCATCGCTTGGTTGAAGAGTTATGACATTTCTGATGCCCAATCATCGAGCGCAATGCGATTGCTCGAGACGGTCTGTTTGCGCGCAGTTCAAGCTGCTGTAGTGGTCGCCATCATCAGATTGCTGTTGCGTGCTCTGAAGTGGAGTCGAACCCATTTTGTGCTCACCAGCCAACGCGTCATTTTTCGTACTGGAGTGATTGCTCGAGTAGGGATCGAGATTCCCTTGTATCGAGTCAACAACATCAATTTTCATCAGTCGATCTTCGAGCGAATGATCGGCGCGGGCGACTTGCTGATTGAGTCGGGTGGAGAAGAGGGAATGCAAGTGTTTGACAACGTTCGTGACCCCGAGCAGGTGCAAAGTTTTATTCAGCGTGCCATGCACAACGCTAGCTAGTTAATTTTGCACCACTAACAGGCTTAACAAGCATTGCGCCTTCAAGATTGTCTACGTTTGCGGTTGAGTCTGCGACGATCACGATGCAACCGCCAAAGCCACCACCGGTCATTCGTGCACCAAACACACCAGGCGTTTGCTGCGCAATTTGAACGGCCTCATCCATTTGATGAGTTGAAACTTCAAAATTATCGCGCAAGCTTTGGTGGCTTTCGTTCATCAGTTGGCCGAACGTTGTCATATCTTGAAGCGCAAGTGCCACGGTTGCTCTCCGAACACGTTCATTTTCGCTCACCACATGCATGGCACGTCGGCGCAACACATCATCAGTGATGTTTGGAACACTGCTTACTTCTGCCAATCGCAACGGACCAATGTGTTGCTCTGCCTGATCGCACTGGGTGACGCGATCCGAGTACGCACTCGAAGCCAGTTTTCGATGCGCAATGAATTGCACATAGATGTGTACATCATGCGGAATTTCGATTGGGCTGACTTGCAACGAATGACAATCAATTAAGAGAGCGCTTCCGGCTACTCCTGATGCACAAGTGAGTTGATCCATGATTCCGCAGGGAACTCCGGTAGCTAAGTGCTCAGCTTGGCGACAGATCTGCGCCAATTCGAGCGATGTAAGAGGGGGAAGATTGTTGACTAGACAGAGCATTAGTGCGGTGCAGAGTTCGAGCGCAGCGCTTGATGATAAGCCGCCACCTAATGGGAGAGTTGTTGATACCGACCCAGAAAATCCACGTGCAACATCTAATTGAGCAGCAACTCCCGTGACGTATCGACCCCACTCGGGCACGGTCGATGCCGGGCTGTTAATTGGTAACAAGCAGTGAAGCGTGTCGGGTTGGTCTGCACTAGTGAGTTGTATCGCTCCTGGAAGTGGCCTTGCCGTGATGGTGGTGAATCTGTCGATTGCCATTGGCAAGACCATTCCACCGGTGTAGTCGGTGTGGTCTCCAATCAAGTTGACACGTCCTGGCGAGCGAACAACGATCTCGTCAGACATATTCATAAATCTAAACATATATGTGTATGTAAATGAACCTATTTCTGGAAGTTGTGAGTACTACGGGTTTGGGCGAGAATGACATAGTGCCAAATACAACCGTTCGCTCATCTGATAGCCGTTTAATCGAAGTCGAGTACGCCACATTTGGTTCACCGAGTAATCCAGCCATTTTGATGATCATGGGCTACACGGCTCAGATGATTGTGTGGCCACAAGATTTTTGTCAACAGTTGGCTGACGCTGGTTACTACGTCATCATCTTTGACAATCGCGACTGTGGACTATCGACGCACCTAGACGGCGTGGTCGTCGATACGGGACCGATCATCATGGCTGCGATGACCGATCAACCGATTCCTCCAATTCCTTATTCACTGTCAGACATGGCAACCGATGCGGTCGGAGTGCTCGACCACTTGGGCATTGAACGGGCACATGTGCTCGGAATGTCGCTTGGCGGAATGATTGCCCAAGTTGTGGCATATGAGCATCGTCACCGAGTAATGACGCTCACTTCAATTTCGTCTCAGCCGGGCGACCCCGATGTTGGTCAACCGTCGATGGACGCCGCGATGGTTATTTTTGCAGATCCATTGCCAACCACAAGTCGTGAAGATTACATTGCATCATCTACTCAGTGGCAAGTATGGCAATCAAAAAAATATCGCAGTGACGAACTTTCATACGCTGCTGCAGCGGCAAGTTATGACCGCGCTTTTTATCCCGAAGGTGCACCACGGCAACTTGCTGCGATATACGGATCGGGCAGACGCCATGAGCAGGTTGCAACGATTTCTTGCCCAACGCTGGTCATCCACGGCACTGATGATCAATTGATTGTGCAAAGTGGCGGCGAGCGCACTGCAGAGTTGATCCCTGGCTCAAAACTTCTTCTTATTGACGACATGGGGCATGACCTGCCGCAACCACTGTGGCCAGTGCTTTTAGGAGCAATCTTGGACCACGTGTCACAAGTTGTTGCCTAAGTAGTCTTTGGACGTATGGCGATTCAATCTCAGTCACCAAAATCGGGCGGTCCATTGTCGGGCTTCCGAATTATTGAGATTGCTGGAATCGGGCCAGGACCATTTGCGGCAATGATGTTGGCCGACATGGGCGCTGAAGTCATTCGTGTTGAGCGCGCTCAATCGGTGCGCGGTGAAGCACCCGACGCTGCACATTGGGATGTGCTGTTGCGCGGCCGACGCAATATTGCTATCGATCTTAAAAATTCAGATGGTGTTGAAACGCTGTTGTCATTGGTGGAACATGCGGATGCATTGATTGAAGGATTTCGCCCGGGAGTAATGGAGCGACTTGGGGTTGGGCCAGATGTTTGTGTTGCTCGCAATCCAAAGCTTGTGTTTGGGCGCATGACCGGTTGGGGTCAAGAGGGTCCGTACGCAGCATCTGCGGGACACGACATCAACTACATCTCTCTTGCCGGTGCTCTCGCGCATTTTTCGCGTGCTGGTGAAGCACCGGTGCCGCCGTTAAACATGGTTGGAGACTTTGGTGGCGGCGGAATGTTTTTGGCATACGGGGTCGTATGCGCATTGCTCGAAGCACAAAAGAGTGGCAAGGGTCAAGTTGTCGATACGGCAATGGTCGATGGGTCGGCGGTATTGATGAGCATGTTCTGGGCAATGAAGAACATCGGAATCTTTGATGAAAACAAACCAGGAACAAACCTGCTCGACACTGGCGCGCATTTTTATGATGTCTTCGAATGCAGCGATGGTAAGTATGTATCGATTGGCAGCATCGAGCCACAGTTTTATGCACTGTTGCTCGAAAAGACCGGGCTCGTTGATGATCCTGCATTTGCAAAACAAATGGATGCCTCGCAGTGGCCCACGCTTAAAGCAAAGCTTGCCGATGTGATGCGTACAAAAACCTCAACAGAGTGGTGCAAGATCATGGAAGGCACCGATGTGTGCTTTGCGCCAGTGCTCACGATGAGCGAAGCGGCCGCGCATCCACACAACGTTGCTCGCCAAACATTCATTGAAATTGCTGGCGTGACACAGCCAGCACCAGCACCGCGTTTTTCGCGCACTTCTGCCGCGTTGCCGAGTGCGCCGGCTCACGCCGGACAACATTCAAGCGCAGTATTAGCCGACTGGGGCTTTAGCGCTGACCGCATTTCGACATTGCTTGCAAGTGGTGCAGTAGTGGACGGATCATCAAAGAACGCAAACAAATAATGGGCACAGTTGTCGCATTTCATGCCCATCCAGATGATGAGAGTTTGATCATGGGTGGCTCGCTAGCCCGAGCATCCCGAGAAGGACATCGCGTTGTTTTGGTTGTTGCAACAAATGGTGATCACGGACAAATTCCTGACGACCTCGCACCAGGAGAGACGCTGATGGATCGTCGCAAGCGCGAAACCCAAGCATCATGCGACGTTCTGGGCATTCATCGACTCGTGTGGCTCGGATATTGCGACTCTGGGATGACGGGTTGGGAACAGAACAATTTGCCAGGAGCATTTGTCGCTGCCGACATTGATGAAGCAGCACAGCGACTTGCCGACGTGTTGGTTGAAGAACAGGCTGATGTTGTAACTGTGTATGACTGGCACGGCAATTACGGACATCCCGATCACATTCAGGTGCACAAAGTGGGGCACCGCGCCGCAGCAATTGCTGGCACCAAAAATGTTTTTGAAACAACAATGAATCGAGATCATTTTCGAATGATCTATGAGATGGCACAGGAACATGCTGCGCAATTGCCCGACGGTGCTGCACCAGACGACTTCAATCCGGATGGACCAGCCGACGACGGCAACCCGATGGGTGAGCCAGCAAGTGCAATTTCGCATCGCGTTGATGTGAAAGATTATTTAGACCTCAAGCGCCAGGCAATTGCCTGTCATGCAAGCCAACTGACTGACACTAGTTTTCTTGGCAACATGAGCCCAGAGATCTTTCAGATGACGTTTGGTCACGAGTGGTTTACGAAAATAGGCGAGAGCGGTCCTCCGCGAGACGCCTGGCTCTTTGACTAATGACTCGTATATATATGGTTCGCCATGGGCGAGCGTCGGCGGGTTGGGACACCGCACTTGATCCAGAGTTGGATGAACTCGGACATGCACAGGCAAGGGAAGTAGCCGATCAATTGCAGTCGCTCCAAATCGGCAACATCATCACGAGTCCGCTGTTGCGTTGCCAACAAACTGCCGAGCCATTGGGGCTGAAGTGGAATGTAGTGCCACAGGTTTTTGCTGAGGTATCCGAAATTCCTTCTCCTCAAGGCGTCGCTATGAGCGACCGCATAGTTTGGCTGCGCCAGGCGATGCAGGGAACATGGAGTGACCTTGGCGCAGACTACGTTGCGTATCGAGATTGCATCACCGAGTTTGTACGAGGCATTCAGACTGATGCTGTGATTTTTAGTCACTTCATTGCGATCAACGCAGTGATCGGAGGCGTGCTTGGTGACGATCGGCTCGTAATTCGCAGTCTCGATAATTGTTCAATCACAATTTTCGAAAGTGATACAACTGGAAATCTTTCACTCACCCAGGGCGGCCACGAAGCCGACACATTGATCCGCTAGATTTAGAGAGTCATGGACGCAACAACGCTCGCCAATCTGCACACGAGTTGGGCTTGGGTTGTGATTATCGGAAATGCACTCGCAGGCATCTGGGCGTTGAGTGCACACAAAGTTGTAGCCCTGCGCAGTCGCGCCCTGTGGTGGTTTACGGCATGCACGCAACTCAGTGTTTTTGTTCAAGTGATTCTTGGCGTGATTATGGTCAACCGAGACAAGCTTGAGTTTCCACAGTTTCACGCGTTCTACGGTTTTGTCGCAATCATCGCGATCGCAATTATTTATTCATACCGCGCACAACTGAAGAGCCGTGTGTATTTGTTGTACGGATTTGGCGGCCTATTTTTGATGGGTCTGTCAATCCGTGCAATGCTCGTCGGCCAAGCCGCCTAATTTTTTCAGTTAAGCGAGTGCGGCTTCGAGCGAGTCGAGTGATGCACCAAGTTGTTGTGGCAAACGATCGCCAAACGCTGCATAGTGCTCACGAATTTGAGGAACAGCCTCGCGCCATCCGTCATTGTCAACGCTGAGCAACATCTGCATATCGGCTTCACTTACATCAAGCCCGTCGATGTCGAGTGTGCCGGGTGCCGGCAAGAAGCCGATTGCAGTTCTGTCTGCTCCAACTTGACCATCGGTGCGCTCGAAAACCCACTTGAGCACGCGACTGTTTTCGCCGTAGCCCGGCCACATGAATCGACCATCTTCGTCACGACGGAACCAATTGACAAAAAAGATTTGTGGCAATTTGCTTGCCTCGGTTTTCGTGCCAATCGATAGCCAATGCTTGAAGTAATCAGCCATGTTGTAGCCGCAGAATGGAAGCATTGCCATTGGGTCAAAGCGCAATTTTCCAACTGTGCCACCGGCTGCCGCTGTTGTTTCGGAAGCCATGATTGAACCCAGGAACACACCGTGATTCCAGTCGAATGCCTGAGTAACAAGTGGAACTGTTGTGCGACGACGGCCACCAAAGAGGATTGCCGAAATTGGAACGCCAGCAGGATCTTGCCACTCTGGTGCAATTGATGGACATTGCGAAGCAGGTGCAGTAAATCGTGCATTTGGATGTGCGGCAGGTGTTTCTGACTCTGGAGTCCAAGCCTGGTTGCGCCAGTCTGTTGCGCGTGCAGGCTTGTCGTTAGACATGCCTTCCCACCACACATCGCCGTCTGGCGTGAGCGCGGTGTTTGTGTAAATGCTGTTGCCCCACAGTGTGTGCATTGCGTTTGCATTGGTGTCATAACCAGTACCTGGAGCAACACCGAAGAATCCAGCCTCTGGATTAATTGCATACAACTGGCCATCGGATCCAAACTTCATCCAGCAAATGTCATCACCAATGGTCTCGGCTTTCCAGCCCGGAATTGTTGGAACGAGCATTGCAAGATTGGTTTTGCCACAAGCCGAAGGAAACGCAGCAGCAATATATTTGTGTGCACCTTCTGGATTGGTGAGCTTAAGAATGAGCATGTGCTCTGCCAACCAGCCGTCGTCACGTGCCATCACGCTCGCAATTCGCAGTGCGAAACATTTTTTGCCCAACAACGCATTGCCGCCGTAACCCGAGCCATAGCTCCAGATCTCGCGCGTGTCAGGGAAGTGCGCAATGTATTTGTTGTCTGGGTTGCATGGCCATGCAAAATCTTTTTGTCCAGACTCGAGAGGAGCACCAACAGAGTGCAAGCAGGGAACCCACTGATTGTTGCCGAGCGCATCAAGTGCACCTTGGCCCATGCGCGTCATGATGCGCATGCTCACTGCAACGTAAGCACTGTCAGTGAGTTGTACACCGATGTGCGCAATTGGCGAACCGAGTGGACCCATCGAAAATGGAACCACGTACATCATGCGCCCACGCATTGCGCCGGCATATAAGGCTTTCAATTCAGCACGCATCTCTGATGGTTCGCGCCAATTGTTGTTTGGTCCTGCTTCAACTTTGTCGGTCGAACAAATGAATGTGCGATCTTCTACGCGTGCAACGTCGGCAGGGTCTGAGTGTGCCCAGTATGAATTGGGTCGTTTGTTTTCATCGAGTTTGGTGAAAGTGCCAGCGAGAACAAGATCTTCACAAAGGTCGTCGTATTCCTTCTGGCTTCCGTCGCACCAATACACGTCGTCGGGTTGCAAGATCTCAGCCCACTCGGCAACCCATTTTTTAAGTGCAACGTTGTTTGATTTGCCGCTCATTGTCCTGGTGTCTCCATGTCGCGCTCAGATCCAAGGCGCAATTTTGTTGCGCGTCCACCACCGTCAACTTCAAACAACACGCGTTGACCCTGGCGAAGCATTCGAAAAATTGAGCCATCAAGTGCGCCGGGAGCAAGTTCGTAATCTGCCAAATCGCTGTCGCACATGATGACGCCATCGCCACTTGCAGGGTCGTATGCCTTGATTACACCTTGCATCTTGAGCCTCCGGGGTTTGCTACACGAACCGTCTAAATTTACCAGCCGTTTACCCAGTGGATTAAATCCGAAGGGCAAGTATTGCTCGATGTGATGTAGGTCATCAAATGGCGAGATTGTGCCGTCTCTGCATGCATAAATGGCACTGTCTCGGTCTTTTCTGCTGCAAATCTGTACGATTTGTCAATGCCTGTTTTGGAGGTCTTTGGGGCCGAGGCCCTGCGCGACACAGTGATCACCTTCCGTGACACCATGAAGCGTCACGCCGCAGGTATCAACTTGCTCAATGTGTACCCAGTTCCCGATGGCGATACGGGTACAAACATGTCGCGCACCCTCGATGCGGTAGTTACCGAACTTGAGACTGCTGACCATGCCCTCGAGTCGACATGTGAGGCAATCAGCCACGGATCGCTCATGGGCGCACGAGGCAATAGCGGCGTGATCCTCAGCCAAATCTTGCGCGGACTTGTTACAACGTTGCGCACGGCAACACCTGGCAGCGCAACAAAGGTTGCCGCAGCACTCAAAGCCGCAAGCGTTGCATCATATGAAGCAGTGCTCAAGCCAATTGAAGGAACAATCCTCACTGTTGTTCGAGAAACCGCTGATGCTGCTCAACGCGCGGCTTCCGATGGAGCAACACTTGCAGCGATGCTGCACGTTGCTCGCGCAGCAGGACGAACAGCACTTGCAAATACGCCAGAGCAACTTCCGGTGTTAAAAGAAGCTGGAGTGGTTGATGCGGGTGGCGCCGGTTTTTTATTGTTGATGGATGCCGCGCTGCATGTTGTTGATGGTGAACCACTACCAGAACCAAGTGAAGCAAGTGGTCCGAGTCAAGAGCAGCTTGATGCAGTGTCGCATCGTGCTTCAGTAAGTGGCGAAGTGGATGTCAGTGAGTTGCGTTATGAAGTGATGTTCTTGCTCAACATCGATGATTCGAAATCAAAAGAATTTATGCAAGCGTGGGGCAAGATTGGTGACTCGATCGTTGTTGTCGGTGGCGATGGTTTGTATAACTGCCACGTTCACACCAACGACATCGGCGCAGCAATAGAAGCGCCACTCGAACTGGGCGGCAAGCCATTCAAGATTCGTGTTACCGACCTCTTTGAAGAAATGGAAGAAGAGCATGCCCAGCGTGAGGCACAAATGGGCGCTGCAGCCAAGCGGCCAAGCGCGGTGTCGGCATTGCCAGCGGTTGAGTGTGCGGTCGTTGCAATCTGCAGCGGAGATGGACTCGCCGAGTTGTTTGGGCAGATGGGTGTGCAAGGTGTGGTCACCGGTGGACAGACCCTCAACCCATCAACTGCCGAGTTGCTGGATGCGGTCGAGCACATGAACTCGCAGCAAGTAATTATTTTGCCAAATAACAAGAACATCATTCCTGTTGCCAATCAGGTGAATGCGCTAACCAAAAAAGAAGTGCGCGTAGTGCCAACATGCTCGATGCCAGAAGCACTTGCAGCATTGGTGTCGTATGACCCTGAAGCTGACGTTGACTCGAACTGCGAAGCGATGTCCGATGCCGCCAAGGCAGTTGTAACAGGGGAAGTGACGCAGGCAGTGCGAGACACCAATACAGACGCAGGTCCAGTTGCAAACGGTGACTGGATTGGTCTTGTGCGCGGCGACGGCGTTGTAGCAATTGGAAGCACAATGGTTTTGGCCGCGACACAACTACTCGATCAACTCTTGAGTGGTAACGGTGAGTTGTTGACCATGATTACAGGCAACTTGGCGACAGCGCGAGCAACAGAAGAAATCATTGCGTACATGGCTGAAAAGCACCCGGGTGTCGAGGTTGAAGTGCATCCTGGCGGGCAACCTCTGTACCCATTTTTGTTTGGTGTCGAGTAAAACGAGTCCCGCATGACGGGCGAAATCACACTGCGGGAGCTAGCAGGGCTTGATGTAGAAATACTCAAAGGCGTTGGCGAGAAGCGCAAGGCCTCGTTGCATGAGTACGGAATTGACAACGTGCTCGAATTGCTTGCCACGTATCCACGCCGCTGGGTAGACCGCACGGCTGAAGCCCGTGTGAGCGACTTGGTGCCGGGCCAAGAAGCACTGGTGTTAGTGGAAGTCCGCAAGGTTTCAAAGATTCCGATGAAGGGCGGACGCTCGATGGTCACGGTGAACGTTGGCGACGGATCTGGTCGTGTGACGGCCGTGTTTTTTAATCAACCATGGCGTGCGCGTCAGCTCACGGAAGGCTTGCAGATTGCCATGTTTGGAAAAGCAGACATGTACCGCGGAACGCTGCAGATGACCAACCCAATCATTGACCTGATTGGTAATCGCACAGGTCGCATCGTTTCGATTTATCCACAAAGCGAAAAGGCAGGTCTTTCAACTTGGGAGATCGCGGGCTGGATTGAAAATGCTCTAGAGCGTTGCAAGGTGCGCGGATTGCTTGATCCAGTTGACCTTTCTGTGCGAGAAAAATATGAACTCGTAGATCGCACCACCGCGCTATGGAATATCCATCTGCCCGAAAGCATCGCACTAAAAAATGAGGCACGCCGTCGATTAGCGTTTGACGAATTATTACGCGTGCAACTCGTGCTCGTTGCTCGAAAACGTGCATTCGAGCGCGACTCACGAGGAATCAAACACACTGTTGACAACAAACTGGTGGACCGATTTATTGCCGCACTTCCGTTTGGACTCACTGGCGCACAGCAAAGAGTAATCAGCGATATCACGACAGATCTTGCAGGACCGCACCCGATGCATCGACTGCTGCAAGGTGATGTTGGTAGTGGAAAAACTGTAGTTGCGGTTGCCGCAATGCTTACTGCGGTGCAGGGGCGGCATCAAGGTGCAATCATGGCGCCGACTGAAGTGTTGGCCGAACAGCACTTTGCTGGAATCCAGCAACTTGTCAGAGATTTACAAGTGCCCGATCCTCAAAATCTTTTTGGTGATCGGCCACTGCGTGTGGAGTTGCTGACAGGTCGTGTGACGGGCGAAAAACGTAAGCAAGTGTTGAGCGACTTGGCGAGTGGTGGAGTCGACATCGTTGTCGGCACGCACGCACTTATTCAGGACGGGGTCGCTTTCAACAGCCTTGGTGTGGTGGTCATTGACGAACAACATCGTTTTGGTGTTGAGCAACGTGCTGCGCTCTCGCAAAAGGGCAGTTCGACGAGCACCCCAGATGTGCTGGTGATGACTGCAACTCCAATTCCGCGCACAGCCGCCATGACTGTGTATGGCGATTTGGATGTGAGTGTGCTGGATGAATTGCCTCCAGGTCGCACGCCAATTGTCACCAAGTGGGCCGCCGGGCCGCTGTTAGAGGCAATGATGTGGTCGAGTATTCGTGATGCTGTTGCTCAAGGACAACAGGCATTCGTCGTTTGTCCATTGATAGAAGAGAGCGACAAAATCGAAGTTGCCTCTGCCGAAAAAATTTATGCCGAATTGCAGGTGGGCGAGTTGCAAGGGCTTCGTTTGGGTCTGTTGCACGGACGCATGTCATCTTTCGACAAAGAAGACACGATGAACCGATTTCGTGATCGCAAATTGGATGTGCTTGTTGCAACGACGGTGATTGAGGTAGGCGTTGACGTGCCCAATGCAACGGTGATGGCGGTACTGGATGCTGACCGCTTTGGTATTGCGCAATTACATCAGTTGCGCGGTCGCGTTGGGCGAGGAAGCATTGCTTCGCAGTGCTGGCTACAAACCAAAGACCCCGAGATTTCGTCACCACGCGTTGATGCGTTAGTCGAATCGACCGATGGTTTCTATTTGGCAGAGGTTGATCTGGAGTTGCGGGGTGAGGGCACGCTCATGAATTCGATGCAAAAGGGTGCAAGCGACCTCAAGCTGGCGTCACTGCGGCGAGACCGAGACTTAATTGATCTGGCACGGGAGGCGGCTTTCTCAATTGTGGACGCCGACCCAACAATGGTCAATAATGCAGGCTTACTGGACGAACTCGATCTGTTGCTGACGCCTGAGGACGCCGAGTTTCTATTTAAGAACTGATTAGAGGAGAGCTGCGAATCTGGTTGACGAGCATTGCTCGATAGTCGTCAGCGGAGATCTTTTCGTCGACCAGGTCGTAGTACACAAACATCACGTTGAACATAAAGACAGTGAGAAAACGCGCGTCAAAGTTGCGGTCTTGTTCCGGTAATTTCTGTCGACTTGCCTCAATTGCACTGGTCATCCACTCGTGTGTTTCCTGCGTAATTTTCTTAATGCGTGTATGTAGCTCTGCATTTTCAAGTGATGTTGCCAACACTTGCAACCGAAAATCGCGCGCATGTTTGGTCTCTTCTGCCGGGTTGGGCATCAGACAAACGAACTCTTCAATCGTGATTTCGTCTGTTATCGCGAGCCAGTTGTTTACTTTGGTTTGAAAATTAAGTCGAAATTCGTCGTACATGTCGCCAAGTACTCGCGCCAACAATCCATCGCGATCAGTGAAGTATCTGTAGATGAGTGTGATTGATGTGTCTGCGTTCTTTGCAACTTCAGAAACACGGAGTCCCAAGATTCCTTGTGAGTTCAGTTCAGCCCGAGCTGACTCAAGAATGCGGGATTTTGAATCTGGAAGGGAACTTGAGGTGGAAGCTGGCATATAACAATGTTACAGCAACCGAAATTAGGGCTAACTAACATTTGTAAGTTATTTTTTGTTAACTACTCGCCGAGGGGCATGAGCACGAGATCCCAGCGATCCAAGCAATCTGAGCAGCGGTAGGCAACCACGTCACCGGCAAGCCACAGGCCGTCTTCGGGCGGATGGGTAAGCAGATGGCATCGGCCACCGCAATCCACACAGGTGATCGACTCGGTTGGGGGCTCGGCAGGACCAGATTCGTATTCGTGTTGGTCGTCGCTCACCAGTTCATTCAACCAGTTAATACAACCAGTTCATGTAATGAGTTGTGTCGGCAATAGCGTAAAAGGTATGCGAGTTGTGGCAGGTGAGTTGCGCGGGCGTCGTATAAACGCACCATTGGGCAAGAAGACACGACCCACAACCGACAAAGCTCGCGAAGCAACCTTCAATGCTTTGGGCAGTTTGGGTGTGGTTGTGGGGGCGCGATTGGTGGACGCATTTGCGGGTAGTGGAGCACTTGGCATCGAGGCGCTTTCTCGTGGTGCTGAGCACTGCACGTTTATCGAGCGTGACCGTGAGGCACTTGAAGTACTGCGAGAAAATCTCGAGACGCTCGGACTTACAGATCGTTCGACAATTGTGCGTGGTGATGTGATGACAAACATCGGCTTGATGCGCAATGTTTCTTTAGTGTTGGCAGACCCCCCATACGAATTTAAGCAATGGGGTCAATTTCTGGGTGAAGTTGGGTGTGACTTGGTCGTTGCCGAGAGCGATAGAGACATGAATGATGAGATGTCCGATGAATTGCCTGCTATTACTGGCTGGGAAGTGACACGCGTGAAGCGATATGGGCGTGCGTACGTGTCGTTCCTGCAGCGGTTAGCGTAAGTAGCAATATGGCCGTTGCGTTTTACCCCGGAAGCTTTGACCCGTTTCATCTTGGTCATCTCGACATCGCCGAACAGGCAGTCGCGCTGTTTGGCGACTTGGTCATTGGGGTAATGCACAACCCCGATAAGCCGAGCGGCATGTTTAGCCCTGCTGAGCGGGCAGATCTCGTGCGCCAGTCGGTGGCCCATCTTGGCAAGAAAGTGTGTGTCGAGACATATGGCGGGCTCACAGTTGAGGCGGCCAGCAAAATCGAAGCGTCCTTCATTATTAAGAGCGCACGCACCGGCGCCGACTTTGAAGTGGAACAGCAAATGGCGCAGACCAATCAAGGTGCAAGCGGCATCGAAACGGTGTTGTTGTTTTCGCGCCCAGAGCATTCATTTATCAGCAGCAGATACATTCGCCAATTCGTCGATTATTCGGGCGAAATTGCCACGCCGATGGTTTCGGCATCGGTATTGAAAGCATTGACTGCCAAACAAAAACCTGGAGCAAAAAAATGAGGGCAAAAAAATGAGTCGCAACAACGGAAATGATGGATACGAAGATTTGAGTGGCGAGATTGATGCAAGCGTGCCAGTTGAGTTGGGCGACACCGAATCAATCCTTGAAGAAGTCATTCACACGATTGCCTCAGCGCCAAATGTGCCGCTGTCGAGCACACCTCGTATTGATCGTGATCATGTTGTGGCGTTATTGCAAGATGCTCAAGCCTGCTTGCCAGACGAAATCCGTCAGGCTCGTTGGATGCTCAAAGAGCGTCAGGAATTCATGGTCAAAACCCAGCGCGAAGCTGACGAAATTGTGGAGGCCGCACGCGTGCAGGCCGAGCGCATGGTGCAACGCACAGAAGTTGTGCGAGCAGCCGAGACACGAGCTCGTCAAGTACTTGAAGCCGCAGATGCAGACTCTCGCAGACTCAAGAACGAGACAGAAGATTTCCTCGACCGCCGTCTTGCCAGTTTCGAGATTTTGCTCGATCGTTTGACACGCACCGTTTCGCAAGGTCGAGAGCGTTTGTCGATAGTTGGTGCGGCACCCGAGCCAACTCGTATCGATAACGCCGTTGATGAAGTTGTGTCGAGTGCGCCAACGTTTTTCGATCAAGACGACGACCAGTACTAGTAGCAATACGTGGCATCACCGCTACTGATCAACATCATCGAGATGACACGGCGTGCGGGCACGCTCAAGGACATTGAGATCACTATTCCTGTTTCAACTTTTGATTTTGCCGACAAACGTCTCAATGATGAAACCGAAATCGAGATTGCGCTGCAACTCGAAAGCATTAACGGTGGCATCATCGTGCAGGGCACTGTTGCGGGCCAATCTCAACTACTCTGTGGAAGATGTCTGCGCACTATCGAATACGCAAATGTCGCGTCGATTGACGAGTTGTATCAGAGGGTTCCCGACAATCCAGATGCGTACCCCATAGAGGGAGAGAGCCTGGACCTGCAGCCGATGGTGCGTGAAATGGTGCTGCTCAGCCTGCCCGATACGCCGTTGTGTAAGGCCGATTGTCCTGGCCTGTGCCCGCAATGTGGTGCCGATTTGCAGAGTGCTCCATGTGGTTGCCAGACCCAGAGATTTGATGAACGGTGGGCAATTTTGGACCAATTGCGCGAAGAACTGAACTAGGTCTTGACCCGATAACCTAAGACACCGTTCAGTAAGCCAGTCCAGTAACCGAAAGCCGAGCACGCGATGCCAGTTCCAAAGAAAAAGAAATCCAAAATGAAGGGCCACAGCCACATGGCAGGCGCCTGGAAGCTTGGTGCACCATCGCGCAGCGTGTGCCCACGTTGTTCAACTTCAAAGTTGCCACACACTGTGTGCGGTAACTGCGGTTGGTACAAGGGTCGCATCGCCGTCGACGTCGCTTAATTTATCGCGGGCAAACTTATGCTGCCCATTGCGGTTGATGCGCTGGGTGGCGACAAAGCCCCCGCCGAAATTCTTGAAGGAGCAAAGCAAGCTGCTGCTCTTGGTATTCCAGTTCTCCTCGTAGGCCCTGCCGACCTTGGCACTCGTTTTGACATTGGCAATTTGCCACTGCATATTGCTACCGAGTTCATTGACATGCACGAAGACCCAGCGTCTTCAGTGCGCACCAAAAAAGATTCCACACTTGTGCAATCTGCCGAGTTGGTGCGTGATGGAAAAGCAAGCGCAATGATTTCTGCTGGCAACACAGGCGCGACGATGGCATCGGCTCTCTTGCGCATGGGTCGTATCAAGGGCGTTAAGCGTCCTGCAATTGCCACACCGATTCCTGTTCCTGGCAGCACGCATACGGTGTTGTTGGACGCCGGCGCAAACGCAGAAGTAGAAGCCGAGTGGTTGACGCAATTCGCAATCATGGGTTCGGTGTATTCACGTGTGCGATTTGGTATTGATAAGCCGCGCGTTGGTTTGCTCTCGATTGGTGAAGAGCCCGGCAAAGGCGACACGCTGCGTAAAGAAGCTTTTGTGTTGTTGAGTGAATGTAGCGAGATCAACTTCATCGGCAACGTAGAGGGTCGCGATATCACCACTGACGCGGTAGATGTTGTTGTTACTGATGGATTTACTGGCAACGTTGCCTTGAAGACTCTGGAAGGCGCAATGCGCTCAATTGTCAAAGCGCTGTTTGGTGCCATTGGTGCGCCACAATACAAAGAACACGCTGATGCGATCATGCCTGCGCTACTCGATGTGTATGCAATTTTTGATCCAGATTCGACTGGTGGCGCGATCTTGCTCGGTGTAGACGGAGTCTGCATCATCTCGCACGGTTCGTCGAGTGCACGCGCCATGCTCAACGGCATCAAAGTTGCTCAAGAAATGGTGGAGAGCAACATGGTCGGACTTATCGCAGAGGCATTACAACCAAAATGAGTAACTTGCTCGAGTCGTTGGCCGAGCGAATTGGGCATCGCTTTGCAGATGAGACGTTGCTGGCAACTGCAATGCGACATCGTTCGTGGACATCTGAAAACGATGGGTATGAATCCAATGAGCGCCTCGAGTTTTTGGGTGACGCCGTGCTCGGATGGGTGGTCGCCGACATTGTGTACCAACGCCATGCCGAGTTTCAAGAAGGCAAACTGACCGACTTGCGCAAGAGCGTTGTCAATGCCAATGCTCTTGGTGCAATTGCGACCGATCTCGATTTGGGCGATCACCTGTTGTTGGGCAAAGGTGAAGATGCTGCGGGTGGCCGCGAAAAGACGTCGATTTTGTCCGACGCACTCGAAGCCGTGATTGGTGCTGTGTATTTGGACGCCGGTGCAGTGGTTACGCATCGAGTGGTTACGCAATTGATGTCTCATGCAATTGACAACGCCATGGGTGGTCTCGACAGACTTGATGCCAAAACTCGCCTGCAAGAACTGGCTTCACGATTGTTGGAAGAGCATGTGCACTATCGGGTCACCGACGAAGGCCCGGATCACGAAAAGGTTTTCTTCGCAACCGTATTTGTAGGTGAACGCGAGATGGGCAACGGCGAGGGGCGTTCAAAGAAAGTTGCTGAACAATTGGCTGCCGAAATTGCCTGCGACACGCTGCACCGCGAGCACGATAGTAACTAGTTTTTTGCAATGCCCGAGTTGCCCGAAGTCGAAACAGTTCGGCGTGGGATAGAACGAATGGCAGTGGGCCGACGCATTGCGCGAGTGGAAGTGGGTCGCGAACGAACAGTCAGGCGCACAAGTCGTGAAGCATTGATTGATGGGTTATCTGGAACCACGATCACGCACGCTGGCCGACGAGGAAAATATTTGTTGTGCTCACTCGACTCTGGCGAAGAGATGATGATTCACTTGCGCATGAGTGGCAGAGTGTTGATTGCAGATACTGGTGCGCAGCGCTTGCCACACACTCATGTGGTGCTGCATTTGGATGCACTCGCAGATCAGCCACCGTGTGAATTGTGGTTCGTCGATCCACGCACATTTGGCGAAGTAGTCGTCTTCGATCCGGATCGCTTGGCCGAACAGATGCCTGAACTCTTGCGTCTAGGGGTTGATCCGATCGTTGATGAGTTCACGCCCGAAATTCTGCGTCAGCGATTTGCTGGAAAGCGAGGCAATCTCAAAGGCACGCTGCTCAATCAGAGCGTGATTGCAGGCATCGGAAATATTTATGCCGACGAGATCATGCATCGTGCTGGGTTGCGCTGGAGCAGGGTTCCCGAGCGATTGTCGATGCCGACAATCAGACGGTTGCACGAGGCAATCGTGCAGATTTTGGGTGATGCAGTGACCTCGGGAGGCAGCACCCTGGACGACTCTCAATATGTGGATGTAATGGGAGACACCGGTAGCTATCAAAACGAGCATCGTGTGTATGGGCGAGCGGGCGAAATGTGTCTGACATGCAACAAGGCCCGAATCTCGCGCACCACGGTTGCAGGGCGCACCACCTGTTACTGCGCGGTCTGTCAGCACTGAAAATGTCGAAAATGCTACTGAAAGTCGTTTTTTCTACTATTCTCGCCGATTGACGTGTTTCTCAAATCGCTGACTCTCAAAGGCTTCAAGTCTTTTGCTGATACCACCGTGATGGAGCTCGAACCAGGTGTCACCGTAGTGGTGGGGCCAAACGGTTCGGGCAAGTCAAACGTGGTTGATGCCATTGCATGGGTGCTTGGCGCCCAGGCACCGTCGTCGGTACGTAGCCAAAAGATGGACGACGTTATTTTTGCGGGCACGTCCAAGCGCCCAGCACTCGGTCGCGCAGAAGTTATGTTGACCATCGACAACTCGGCAGGTTTGTTGCCAATTGAGTTCACCGAAGTGACCGTCAGTCGTGTGCTTTTCCGCAGCGGTGAAAGTGAATACTCAATCAACGGAGTCGAGTGTCGTTTGCTCGATGTACAAGAACTGCTTTCCGATGCCGGCGTTGGTCGTCAACAGCACGTGATCGTAAGTCAAGGACAAATTGATGCTGTGCTCAATGCTCGCCCAGAAGATCGACGCGCAATTATCGAAGAAGCAGCAGGCGTGCTCAAGCATCGCAAGCGCAAAGAAAAAGCAGAACGCCGCCTTGAAGGAACCGAAGCCAACTTGATGCGCGCCCAAGACTTGTTGCGCGAAGTTCGCCGCAACCTGCGGCCACTCGAACGACAAGCAGAGTCGGCACGCAGACATGGTGCACTCATTGGCGAAATGCGTTCGCTACAAATGTTTCTTGCCGGTCGTGAGCTGCAAAGTTTTCAAGCCCGGTTAAACAACCTGGCTAACGACAAGCTCGCCGGCGAGGAAGCCGAGCGTGGATTGCGCGCAAAACTGTCGTCATTGGACACTGCGGTCATGGCTGCAGAAGCACAGTTGTCTGCTCGCGGAGACTCAGGGGTCAACGACGAACTCGTGCGCATTGAGCAATTGCGTGGTCGTGCCCGCGGTTTGGTTGCAGTTTTGGCTGAGCGACGTCGTTCAGTCGAGCGCGACCGTGGCCAGTTGATGGACTCTGGTGTTATCGCAACGCTCGAAGCCGATGCCGCAAACTTGCGCAGCGACTTAGCCAAGGTTGCAGAGCAAATTGCAGCAGTTGAAGCTGTTAGTGCGACTGGCGCAACCGACCAGGGCAGCACTCTCGAAGAGGCACAAGTTGCTTCGCAAAAAGTTGCCGAGTTGACAGCACGTGTGCGCGGGCTTAATGAAGACATCGATCGACTACGCAACATCGTTGCTACAGATGCACGCAATGAAATCGAGTTGGCTCAGCGCCTCGTAGATGCTGATGCCGCGCGTGTTGCTGCAGAGTCGGCAGTTGACAGTGCGATGTCATTGTTCTCAACAGCGCAATCCGATGCTTCAACATCGGCATCACGTGCGGAGTCATTGCAACTCACGCTCGATGCCAACGGCACAAGTGCTGCGGCGTTGCGCGATATTGACGGAACACTCGGTGCATTGAGCGGCATGATCGACATCGACTCCGAGCGTCGTGTTGCGGTGCAAGTTGCACTCGGCGACGCACTGTCGGCAGTTGTTGCTCAAAACGTTGATGCTGCTCGCCGCGCGCTGCAAGAGCTGCGCCAAACCGGTGCGGTAGGTGCTGTGCTGGCGCTCAATGCCATTACAACGGTGCCAAGCACACCGCTGATCAATAACGGAACGAGCTTGCGATCACATGTACGCGCCAAGGCTGGAGCGCACGAAACGCAAGTAAATCGCTTGCTCGACGTGTTGTTGTCGCGAGTGGTGTTTGTTCAGTCGTGGGCTGATGCGGTGGAGGCAGCGCTTGCGCACCCTGAAGCCGTAGTCATCACCGGCGACGGCGACCGATTTGCGTCCTCCGGTATGCGTGTTGGCACCAGCAATGTCACTGCGTCGGCGCTTGAAGAAGCTCATCGTCGTGCCGAGCGCGCCAAGGAAGCACTCGGTCGGGCCGAATCCGATTTGGCAACTGCTCGTACGCGCATGGCACAAGCACGCGACACTCATGCAACAGCACTGACGTTGCTCGAGCGTCATCGCTCTACTGCAACAGAAACAAATGCGCGCTTGTCATTTGCATACGACTCGTTGCGTTCGGTGCAAGCCGAATTGCAAGGCTTGTTGTCGGTATTGCGCAACGATCTTGAAGTGAAGTCGGCTGGTTTGCAAGAGCGTCGTCAGTTTTTGCAGTCACGCCTCAGCGATGTTGAAGCCCGACTCAACGCCGACGTCGAAGCCCGCAATGCCGCAGCCGAGCGCCGCAACAAGATTGAGATTGGTCTCAATGCGCTTGTGCGACTCAGTGCGCTGGTCGAAAAACATTCCGCAACACTGGATGCTCGTCAGGCCGAGCTGCAAGAGATTCGCCGTCGTCAAAGTGATGAAGTGCGGGCGATCTCGCAGCGCTTGGACGAGGCCCGTAAGGATCGCACATCAAACGAACAGTTGTTGGAAGAGCGTCGTGAGCGCAATCGTCGCGTAGAGGTTGAAGAAGCCGAAGTGCGTATGCGCCTTGAAGCAACGATCGAAGCCCTGCGTCGTGACCACTCGGTCGAACCGCAGGCTGCAATTGACACCCCACAGCCAGAATTGCCAGAAGGCACCTCGCCAATCGCTCGCGTGCGTGAATTGGAGCGTGAGTTGCGCTTGATGGGCCCAATCAATCCGCTGGCACTTGAAGAGTTTGACGAGTTGCAAAAACGACACACGTTCTTGGAAGAGCAATTGGAAGACGTAAAGAACACTCGTCGCGAGTTGATCAAAGTAATCAAGCAGGTCGACATGGAAATTCAGTCGACGTTTGCTTCGGCCTTTGCTGACGTGCGCGACAACTTCGAAAAACTCTTTTCAATGTTGTTTCCTGGTGGCCAGGGCAAGCTCCTCCTCACTTCGCCAGATGATCTACTTAACACCGGCATCGAAGTTGAAGCCAAGCCAAGTGGCAAGAATGTTAAGAAACTCTCGTTGCTTTCGGGTGGAGAGCGCTCGCTCACCGCACTTGCGTTTTTGTTCGCCGTCTTCCGCAGCCGCCCTTCACCGTTTTATGTAATGGACGAAGTCGAGGCCGCATTGGATGACGTCAACTTGCATAGGTTCTTGAGCCTTATTCACGAATTCCGTCAAGAAGCCCAATTGCTCATCGTGAGTCACCAAAAGCGCACGATGGAGGCAGGAGACTGCTTGCTTGGCGTAACAATGCAGCCAGGTGGCTCGTCGCGAATCATCGTTGAGCGCGCTGCTGCCGCTGCTTCGTAATTGGTTTTTGCGCATAGCGTGAGGGACTGATGGATAACTCTTCGCTCTCAATGATTTTCTTGTTACTGGCTCTTGCTGGTTTGGTGTTTGGTATTGGAGTTGTGGCGATCAGTCGTCGCAAGGCCCGTGCGGTGCCGCAGATTCAACGCGCTACTCCCGTAGCGCCTGTTGTCGCTGCTGCAGCAGCAGTAGTAGTAGCAGCTGAAGTTGCTGAAGTTACTGAAGTTGTTGCAGCAGCCCCGCTTTCAGTACGCGACCGGTTGGCAAAAGCTCGCAGTTCGCTCTCCGGTGCAGTTGGTTCGGTGCTTGGTCGCAGCGACATCAACGACGCAACCTGGCTCGAGCTCGAAGAAGCATTGTTGCGAGCCGACGTTGGCGTGCGAATAGCCCAAAGTCTGTTGGAAGCACTGCAAACGCGAGTCAAAGCAAAAGAGATCACAACACCTGCACAACTCATCGCTGCATTGCGCGGCCACATGTCGGCGCAGTTGGTCGACACAAATCGTGATCTCAATTTTGAGGCAAATGTTGATGGTCCAAATATTTGGCTGATGGTTGGCGTCAACGGAGCGGGCAAAACAACAAGTCTTGGGAAAATTGCTGCTCAACAGATTGCGCTTGGTCGCACAGTCTTGATGGCTGCAGGCGACACGTTTCGCGCTGCGGCTGGCGAACAGTTGTCAACATGGGCAGAGCGGTCTGGTGCACAGATCGTGCGCGGGGCAGAAGGCGGAGATCCGTCATCAGTAATTTTTGATGGTGTGCAAAGCGCGCACTCGCGCAATATCGACTTGGTGCTTGCCGACACTGCAGGAAGGTTGCAAAGCAACACCAATCTGATGGAGGAGTTGCGCAAGGTTCGTCGGGTTGCCGAAAAGGGTGCCGGCAAAGTGACCGAAGTGCTGCTGGTGATCGATGCAACGACTGGTCAAAATGGTTTGCAGCAGGCCCGACAATTCACCGAAGCAACGCAGGTAACCGGAGTCGTGCTGACCAAACTTGACGGTTCTGCAAAGGGTGGCATTGTGTTCGCGATCGAAACCGAACTGGGAATACCCGTCAAGCTTGTGGGCCTTGGCGAGACCATTGACGACTTGATCGTCTTTAATCCAACCGAATTTGTTGATGCTCTCTTTGAGTAGCCTTTTCCGAACTTATGTTTGACAACCTCAGCGATCGTTTAGGCGGCGTATTCAAGCGACTGCGTGGCAAGGGCAGGCTTACGCAGGCCGATGTCGACGAGGTAATGGGCGAGATCCGTACCGCACTTCTCGAAGCAGACGTCAATGTCGGCGTCGTGCGCAACGTAATTGAACGCATTCGTGTGCAAGCAGTCGGCACTCAAGTTTCCGAAGCACTCGATCCTGGTCAACAGATCATCAAGATCGTTAATGCCGAGCTCATTGCAATGCTTGGTGGCGAGACATTAAAAATTACGTACGCATCGCACCCACCGACAGTCGTGCTCATGGCTGGTTTGCAGGGTTCTGGTAAAACAACGAGCGCCGCAAAATTGGCAGCATGGTTTAGGTCGCAAGGACGCAACCCGCTGTTGGTTGGTGCCGACTTGCAACGCCCGGCAGCAGTCGAGCAACTGAAGGTGCTCGGTGCGCAAATAGGTGTGCCAGTTTTTTCAATCGCTGGTGATCCGGTTGCTACAGCCGCTGCTGGTTTGGCAGAAGCACAACGCCTTGGCCGCGATGTTTTGATTGTCGACACAGCCGGCCGCCTGGCAATAGACGCCGAGATGATGCAACAAGTTGCAGACATCTCCAAAGTTGTTTCTCCTCACTACACATTCTTGGTTGTCGATGCAATGACAGGTCAAGATGCGGTCACAGTTGCAAAAGCATTTGACGAAACGCTTGCGATCTCTGGTGTCATTTTGTCAAAGCTGGACGGTGATGCACGCGGTGGTGCTGCACTGTCGGTCAAAGAAGTCATCGGCAAGCCAATTGCGTTCGCTGCAACAGGCGAAAAGATTGATGCGTTTGAACAGTTCCATCCAGATCGCATGGCCAGCCGGATTCTTGGCATGGGCGATGTGCTCACACTGATCGAACAAGCCGAAAAGGTATTTGAAAAAGATCAGGCCGAAGCAACTGCTGCAAAGTTGATGGACGGCGAATTTACTCTCGACGATTTCTTGGATCAGCTACAACAACTCAAGAAGATGGGTTCGTTGTCGAGCGTGATGGGCATGTTGCCGGGAATGCCAAAAGAAGCAAAGGATGCGCAGATCTCTGATGACATGGTCAAGGTGACCGAAGCAATTATTCGTTCGATGACGGCTGAAGAGCGCCGCAAACCCGAGATCATCAATGGCTCTAGGCGCACACGAATCGCGAAGGGCTCTGGCACTCAGGTCTCGGACGTAAACAAACTCGTCAAGCAGTTCTCCGAGATGCAAAAGATGATGAAGCGCATGGGTGGTGGAAGCGGCGGTGGAAAAGGCAAGAAGGGCGGCGGTCGAGGCGGCTTAGGCGCCATGTTCGGGGGTGCCCCCGGTGGCGCTTCGGGCGATATCGATTTGGCTGCGGCGTTGGGCTCACGCCTTCCGCCCCGATAGCCTGCAGGTCATGTCAGTAAAGCTTCGCCTCACCCGAGTGGGCAAAACCAAGCAACCGCATTATCGCATCGTTGCTGCCGATACCCGTTCTGCCCGCGATGGTCGCTTCCTCGAAATCGTTGGCAACTATCACCCACAGTCCGAGCCATCCGCTCTGACAGTTGACAATGCAAAAGCCCTCAAGTGGCTCAAGCAAGGTGCATTGCCAAGCGAGCGCGTCAAGAAGTTGTTTGAAATTTCTGGCGCATGGGCAGAGTTCATGGCTACAAAGCCAGCCAAGCCTGCCAAGACCGCTAAATAATTCGGTCTGTATCTACCGTGACTGACTCGGCAAATCTCATTCCTGCTCCAGTAGCAACAGCAGTGCTCGACCACGTCGTGCGCTCGATTGTTGACAACCCAGACGCAGTTCGTGTCGAGGGTGTAACTGACGGAGACAAAATCGTTCTTGAAGTTCGCGTTGGTGAAGGCGACCTTGGTCGCGTCATCGGTCGTCGTGGCCGCACTGCAATGAGCATTCGCACGGTTGTTCGTGCAGCCGCAACACGCGATGGCGTGGATGTCGATGTCGACTTCGTCGACGACTGACCAGCAGCCACCTACAGGCCTGTTGCATGTAGGTCGCTTAGGGCGACCCCACGGAGTTCGTGGCGAAATGTATGTTGATATTTTCAATAGTCACCCAAAACGCGTTGCCGTTGGATCCAAATTGTGGGTTGCCGGCAAGTGGTATGAAATCTCCAAATCAAAAGCTCAGGCCGAGCGTTGGTTGATGATGTTTAAAGATTTGGATGATCGCAATATTGCCGAGCGTCTCACGAATTCTGATGTGTACGGCTATCCAATCGACGATCCGTCAGTGGTGTGGGTACATGAGATGGTTGGGTCAACAGTTGTCGATACACAAGGGATTGATTACGGCGTGTGCGTTGCAGTGATCGACAATCCAGCTCACCCGATTATGGAACTTGAGTCTGGCGCGCTTGTGCCTACGCCATTCATTGTTTCCAACGTTGATGGTTGCATCACGATTGATCCACCTGCAGGTTTATTTGAAATCGGTGACGAGTCATGAGACTTACCTATGCGAATTGACGTATTCACGCTGTTCCCACAGTTGGTCGACAACTTCTGTTCAGAGAGTCTTCTTGGTCGTGCACGCAATGAAAAATTGGTCGTTGTGCGTTCACACGACTTGCGCGAACACACAACCGATGTGCATCATTCGGTTGATGACGCACCGTTTGGTGGTGGCGCTGGCATGGTGTTGCGCGCCGAACCCGTGTTTGAATCATTCGAAAAATCTGGTGCGCCACGTCCATTGCTGTTGCTGTCGCCGGGTGGCAAACCATTTGATCAAGCATTTGCAAACAAGCTTGCGAGCCTTGAAGGTTTCAGTTTGTTGTGCGGCAGGTACGAAGGTGTTGATCACCGAATTCGTGAGCACTTGGTAGACGAAGAAGTGTCGGTGGGTGACGTAGTGCTCGCTGGCGGAGAAGTGGGGGCGTGCCTCATCATCGAAGCAGTGACACGTTTGTTGCCTGGGGTCATGGGCAACGCGATGTCGCCAATCACCGAGAGTTTTGGCGCATCGGGCTTGCTTGAAGAGCCGCATTACACACGCCCTGCCGAGTTTCGGGGCTGGCAGGTGCCAGAGGTGCTACGCAATGGAAACCACGCTCAAATCGAGCGCTGGAGACGCGCTCAGGCCCTGCATCGAACCCTGGCAAAGCGCCCAGATTTGGTGGAATTACGCGGAGGAATCACGAAAGACGAGCAACGCTTGTTGGAAGAGTTCCCGCCAAGCCCGTATCCTTCTAACTTCACTATCTGAACAGGACATACCCCATGAAGACCACCGACATCGTCGACAATCAGTTCAAGCGCACCGACATTCCAAAGATGGGTCCTGGCGATGAAGTGAAAGTGCACGTACGCGTTGTTGAAGGTGGCAAAGAGCGTATTCAGATGTTTCAGGGCAACGTCACCAAGATCACTGGCTCTGGCATTGCCGAGTCGTACACAGTTCGCAAGTTGTCCTACGGCGTAGGAGTAGAGCGCACGTTCCCAGTGCACAGCCCATCGGTTGCCAAGCTCGAGATTTTGAAGCGCGGCGATGTACGTCGTGCCAAGCTCAATTACTTGCGCGAGCGCACTGGCAAGGCTGCCAAGGTTCGCGAAAAGCGCGACGACCAGTAATCGTCACATTCGAGACTCTCGAATACACATTGAACACAGACGATCTCGAAAACTTCGAGGCCGAGCGCGAACTGCAGCTCGCACAGGAGTATCAGGCCGTTGTTGGCATGTTTAAATATGCCGTCGAAACAGATCGCCGTTTTTATTTGGCCAACAATGTTGATGTCAAGGTGATGTCCGAAGGACCTCGTCC
>JBIKID010000067.1:0-8367 GCA_044361815.1 Ilumatobacteraceae bacterium
CGCGTGCTCAGCATTGGTGTTGGCGCGCTAAGGAGACCAAAGCATGGCTGGTGGAGGCGCACTTTCGTTAGGACGTGACATCGCCATCGACTTGGGCACCGCCAACACACTTGTGTATGTCAAAGGTGAAGGTGTGGTTCTCAACGAGCCGTCATCGGTGGCAGTAGACAACCGAACAGGTGAGCTCGTTGCGGTTGGCTTCGAAGCCAAGCGGATGTGGGGGCGTGCTCCACAAAACATTCGATTGGTGCGTCCGCTGCAAGACGGAGTGATTGCCGATTTTGACGTGTGCGAGAAGATGCTTCGCTATTTCATTCAGCAGGTACACACGAGTAGGTGGAATAAGCCACGAATGATTATTTGTGTGCCTTCCGAGATCACTGGAGTAGAGCGTCGCGCCGTGCAAGAAGCAGCAGAGTTTGCTGGTGCACGACGACCGGTGTACATCATTGAAGAACCAATGGCCGCCGCGATTGGCGCCGGCTTGCCTGTGCATCTTCCGAGCGCAAGTTTGATCGTTGATATTGGCGGTGGTACCACTGAGGTTGCAGTCATTTCGATGGGCGGCATTGTGACTGCATATTCGGCGCGCGTTGCTGGTGACGAACTCAACCAAGCAATTGTTGAAATGTTTAGAACTGAGTTTTCATTGGATGTCGGTGAGAACACGGCCGAAGAAGTGAAGTTGCAACTCGGTTCGGCATGGCCACTCGCGGAAGAGCTCACCGCCGATGTCGGTGGCAGAGACACGCTGACTGGTCTGCCACGCACGCAAGTAGTGACAAGCGAAGACGTTCGAAGCGCAATGGGTCCTGGAGTGACAGCGATTGTTGATGCAATTAAGACAACGCTTGAGCGCACTCCGCCCGAGTTGGCTGCCGACATTATCGGGCATGGATTAACGCTGTCAGGTGGCGGAGCATTGCTGACTGGTTTGGCTGAGCGCGTTACACACGACACTGGAATCCATGCATTTTTGGCACCCGAACCACTGTTTTCGGTGGTGCTGGGTTGCGGCATGACTCTTGACAACATCGAAGCCATGAAAGGTCTGACTGCTCAGACCTCCTTCGAGTAGGTCTGCGTAGGGTTTACTAGTGGCTGAACGGTCAATGAAGTCAAGACGAATCATGGCACTGCTTGTGCTGACGTCGATCATTTTGGTGACACTTGATCTGCAGGGAAGTGCGGCAACAAGATCTTTGCGGTCAATTTTTGGAACTGTGTTTAGACCTGTTGAAAGTGTGGCGCGAGTAGTTACACGTCCCGCAACAAACGCATGGTTTGGGATAACCCACTACAACGATGTAACAGCGGAGAATGAACTGCTACGCGAGAAGATTGCGCAGCAAGAAGGTGCGGCGGTTGCAGCTGCGGCATCGGTGCGTTTGTCTCAAGAGTTGCTCGCGCTTAACGGATTGCCAACATTGGCAGGCATTAACTCGGTGAGTGCGCAAGTGATTGGTGACTCTCCCTCCAATTTTGTACAAAGTGTCGAGATTGATCAAGGCACGGAGAGCGGCATCAAAGTAGGAATGCCTGTACTCAATGCCGCAGGCCTTGTGGGCAAGATCACCCAAGTATTTTCAAACCGCGCAGTAGTGATGTTGATCACCGACCCGCAATATGCATTGTCGGTCAAGATCATTAACGCACCGAAGACGACAACGACAACTGTGCCAGGTGGAGATCCTGCCTCGGAGGTCACAATTGTTTCGGTACCGGAAACTATTGACCCTCAGATAACGGTTCCGACGGTGCCAGCAACGTCAAACATTCCTGGCTTTACACCGGGTACGACCGCTGCACCACGGACGCCCATTATTTCTTCGTCGCTCACCATTCCGCCTGGCACAAACATCTCGGTTCGTGAGACAGGAATTTTGGAAGGAAGAGGGTCGGGGCGTGTGCCGACTGTTCGTTTCGTCGATGCTGCTCAGCGCTTTGGTGTTGTGCAAACGGGGTCACCGATTGTGACGGCAGGTGGTTCGCTGAGTCTTGCGCCTCCAGACATCGTGGTGGGGACTGTGTCGCGGGTGAAGGAAAGACTCGGAACAGCTGGACCATTGTTGGAAATCGACATTGTCGCAGACTTGAGCAATTTGAGTTTTGTGCGCATTTTGTTGTATCAGCCGATTACTGAGCGAACGGCACCGTGAGCGAAAGACTGCTGCAAATAATGGGTAGCCGCTGGACGCGGCTGGTGTTGGTGTCGTTGATAGTCCTCGGACTTCAAACAACGGTGTTGAATGACATGCGACCATTCGGCGTGATGATCCCGGTGATGTTGCTGTTTGCGGTAACTGTAGGCACATTGTATGGGTCCGAGGTTGGGGCGATCTCTGGGCTGATTATCGGAGTGATGTATGACTGTGTGTTGTCTACTCCTCTTGGTCTCGCATCTTTGGTGTTTGGCGCAGCCGCTTACGTGGCAGGTCTCTTACCGTTTTTTGTTCGAGAACCAACGTGGTGGACAAGGGCAATCACGATCGGAATTGTTGGGGCACTAGGTGAGTTGGTATTTCCACTTGCGCAATCGATGGTGGGTTTGAGCGGGCGCTTTCAGCCTCAGGTTGCGGTCGTCGCTGTGTTCGTTGCAGTTGTTGGAATGATTGTTGCGCCGTTGCTTCTTCCAATCTGTCGTTGGACTGTTAAAGAATCGATTGTTGGTTAATCGGAATGGCAATTAATAACCGCTCTCAAAGACTGACTGCTCTTGCAATTGTTGCTGGTGTGTTATTGAGTACTTTGTCAGCGCGGATGTGGTTTATGCAAGCAGTCCAAGCCGAGGACAACGAGACGGTTGTGCTTGCTGTGCGTACACGAACAATTCGTCTATTGCCAGAGCGCGGACGCATATTTGATTTGAAAGGTCGAGTGGTAGCCGACAACAAACGAATTTTGACAGCAACCATCGATCGTGGGGTTTTGAAAGATCCGATAGATCGATTGGAGATGTTTCAGCGACTGTCCGGCCCATTGGAAATGCCAATTGAAGCATTGTTCAAGAGGTATGAGGACAAACGTTTTGGACCGCTCGAAGCATTGCCGTTGAAGGAGGATGTCTCGGAAGAGACTGCTTTGTTTTTGGCAGAACGAATTGAGGATTATCCGGGTATCTATATTCGTGAAGAGTGGAAACGAAATTATCCATTTGGAGCGGTTGGAAGTCATGTAGTTGGGTACATCGGTGCAATTCTCCCGAAGACTCTTGCGTATTACAAATCGATTGGCTATGACCCAAATGAGCGCGTGGGCGGATACGGAGTCGAGCAATCGTATGAACCAATCTTGCGTGGAACCCCTGGCTATGTGCGTTTTGAAGTAAATGCTCAAGGAAAATTGTTGCGGATGATTGAGCGAGTGGAGCCGATTGTTGGCAATGACTTGCACTTGTCTATTGACATGGGCCTTCAGCAATTTACAGAGCAAGCGCTCGAGACGCAGCTAGTGCTTCGTCGCCGAGTTGAAGCAGGAAATGTGCGGTTGCCTGATGGCACTCTCGATCCGCTCTTCCCAGATGCGGTGTTCTATAAGGCGCCAGCAGGGTCGGTCGTGGTAATGAATCACGACACAGGGCAAGTGATGGCTATGGCTTCGTATCCGAGATTTGATAATCGTTGGTTCGCCGGTGGAGTGTCGAGCAACAAGTTTGCTCAAGTGTTTCCACAAACCGATGACCCCGACTTGTCGGTGCTGGTGAACCGTGCAATTTCTGGTCGATATAACTTGGGTTCTTCATTTAAACCTTTTGTTGCGTATGCCGCACTTAACACTGGGCAACTTCCGGGGGGCGCATCGTATGCACTTGACGACCGAGGCACCTACAAGCTTGAAAGCATTCCGGACGACAGGTGCCAACAGGGCGTGAAATGTGTGTTTAGAAATGCTGTGTGTCGTGCATCTGGTTCGCCTTGCAGATATGGAAGCGTGACGGTTGAGGATGCGCTAGCGGTTTCGAGTGATGCATTTTTTTACAAAATTGGTGAGCAGATTTTGACCGAGCGTGGCTATAAGCCAATACTCGAAGAGCAGGTGAGGCTGTTTGGGTTCGGATCGCCAACAAATATCGATTTGCCCAACGAATTTGCTGGAACGATTCCGAGTAAGGCGTTGAAAAAGCGAATGGCTGATATAGGTGCAATTTCAAAAGAATCAGGCAAGGCCTACTACGTAGGAGATCAAATTTTGTTCTCGATCGGTCAGGGCTTATTGTCGGCAACTCCGATGCAGGTGGCATCCGCCTATGGAGTGCTTGGCAGTGGTGGCAAGTTGTTTACGCCGCATGTTGTGCGACAAGTGCTCGCACCAGGGACTCCTGATAAAACTCCGGGGGTTGCTGATCTGACGCTGTCAAGCGTTGTCGAGAGTTTTGATGTCCAAGAGCCTGTCGCAACATTGGATATGTCTGGCGATCGACTTGCTCCAATCGTGCGCGGAATGGCGCGAGTCATTACAGGTCCAGGAGTAAATTTTGACTACTACCACAAGACAACAGGCGAGTTGTTGTTTAAGGGATATCCATACAACGTGCTTCCGATTGCAGGTAAGACCGGAACAGCACAGGGGTTTGGCAACTTGCCATGGAACGACTCATCTGCTTTTGGTGCGTTCAGCCTCGATCCGTTACAGCCATATTCGGCTTTTGCGTATTTGGAGAAAGCGGGATACGGATCACAAGCAGCAGCACCCGTGGTGAAATGTGTATTCATGGCTCTCGCTGGTCGTTACAAAATGGAAGAACTGGTCGCTGCAGATCCACTCAATATTCAGGCCGGTATTCCTGCTCCGCCAGCATATTTGCGCAACCCTTCGTGTTTGGCGGGCGGGCGATCGGATAGTCGAGACTGATGTCGCTGCAAACTTTGAAACGAAGATTCAGTCAGCCGACCGGAAGTGGCACGTTCGGTTTTAGCGGAAGCTATGCAGATCCGATTCGCAACATTGACTGGATTTTAATTTCAGTCGTTGTAGTGCAATCGATTATCGGTTTATTCAATGTGTTCTCGACGACGCACTTAAGACTTCTCGACCAAGAATTTGATCCATATTTTTATACGCAGCGTCAGGCTGGCTTCATAGTTGCTGGTGCCGCGGTTGCCGCACTCGTGATGGCTCTTGGTCATGAGTGGTTTAGAACACAGGTTGGTGTGCTGTACGGCGGGGTGATGTTGCTGCTTGTTTTTGTGCTCGTATTTGGAGCAGTGCGAGGTGGTGCACGATTGTCGTTTGACATTCCGGTTGTTAACTTCTCGCTTCAACCGGCCGAGATTGTGAAGCCAATCATTCTTATTTTGATTGCGAGCTATTTCAGTGAAGCAAGCGACACCACAATTGACTGGCATCACTTTGTGATGTCGCTTTACATGGTTGGTGCTCCTATTGCACTCATTTTGCTGCAACCCGACCTTGGGTCGGCAACGGTGATCGTTGCGGGCGTGGTGGGTATCTTGCTGATCGCTGGTGCGCGTCGCCGCTATCTGCTGATGATCACTGGACTTGCGATCGTCACCATGGGCACGGTGATCATTAATGGATTTATCGGTAAATATCAATTGCGTCGCTTTGTGTCATGGCTGAACCAAGACTCACGCGACAAAGCGCTTGAATCAGTTGTGCTGCAGGTGCGATTTGCAAAACGCGCCGTATCAACTGGTGGTTTTTTTGGTAAGGGATATTTGGATGGCCCACTAACAAATGGCAAATTTATTCCTGTGCAGTTCACCGATTTTCCATTTTCGGCAATTGCCGAACAGTTTGGGATGTTGGGTGGTGGAATAGTGATTGG
Organism: Ilumatobacteraceae bacterium; assembly: GCA_044361815.1. Classification (GTDB taxonomy): domain Bacteria; phylum Actinomycetota; class Acidimicrobiia; order Acidimicrobiales; family Ilumatobacteraceae; genus UBA3006. The sequence continues at coordinate 5,789 of JBIKID010000067.1, forward strand.
ACTTTTTGCCGTGATGTTGTGGCGAATATGGCGTATCGCTCAGATGGCACGAGACCGGTTTGGTCTGTATCTGACTTGCGGAATATTCACATTGCTGATGTTTCAGATATTTCAAAACATCGGCATGACACTGGGTCTTACCCCAGTGAGTGGTTTACCGCTTCCATTTGTTTCGTATGGTGGTTCGCACATGGTGTCGACCGGGATCATGGTGGGCCTTGTGCAGAGCGTGCATATGAGGCGCCTGGAATAAACGGGCTGACAGAGACGGGCCGACAAAGCCCCAAAAGTGCCGCACTTGGCAAGGGGTCAGGGGGTAGCCTGAAGGGTAAGGACGGGCGATTTGCCCATCCCAAGGTCGATCACGCGATAGCGATCCGAAAGTGCGAAGACGAGTCTTCCTCTTTCGAAGCGCTGGACCGCGACGATATTGCACGTGGACGGCAATGCTGCCACCTCGGTGCGATATCTCATCAAGGAAACGAGCAAGACATATGAGTGAAGTAGTTCCAGGGGCATCTGTCCCCGAGCATTCAGGCAATTCTGCTGGCAACGCGTCGGCCGATAGAGCACCAAGTAGCGACGCAAGCAGCAACGCTGCCGCGCAGCGACCTGCCCTCAGCCCAGAGTCGACTGCGGCAATTGCTGCTGCCAAAAAGCGCCGTCGTGGTCGCCGTGGCGGTCGAAATCGCAATCGCACAAGCGCCAGTGGCACACGGACCCAGTCGCCGAATGCCAACCGGGCGATAGCCAATCAAAACGATGAAATAGATGACGACCTGATTGACGATCTGGTTGACGACTTGATTGATGATGGCGATGATTTGAACCAAGCCGCTGACAATGCGCGCGTGCAGCCACAGCCGCGAGCGCAACGCCAGCCGCTCGAATTGCCAGACCCGCCAAATGAGGGTCGGATGATGTCGACGGAAGTTGCCGGGGAAGCCCTTGTGCGAAAGCCGCAGATCGGCGACACTCGTCCGGCTCCTCCGAGTGCACAAACTGCCACACTTGCAGTGCAGGCTGCCAAGCAGCCAAAACAGTCTGGTCAGGGTCGAAATAACAACAATAACAATGCCGAAAACGCTGACAAATCATCAGAATCTGGCGAGCGCAACAAGAGCCGTCGGGGTGGCAAGCGTGGTGGACGTAATCGTCGTGGACGCAGCACTCGTTCAGATGACCGCGATACAACGCCAGGCACTGATGCCGAGTTGATGGAGCGCCGCAAAGGCAAGGAGCGCAATGGCAAAGCTGTTGGCCGCTACCTCATGTGCGTGCAAGTGCGACCAGATTTCACACAGGTAGCAATGCTCGAGGGTAGAAGCTTGATCGAGCACTATGTGTCACGACCTGCCGACGACGACTCACAGATTCACGGAAACATTTATCTTGGTCGTGTCCAAAACGTATTGCCAGGTATGGAGGCCGCGTTTGTTGACATCGGAACTCCGAAGAATGCGGTGTTGTATCGCGGCGATGTGCAGTTTGACAAAGAAGATGTTGTTGAACAAGGGGCTGACCCACGCATCGAGCAAGTGCTCAAAGCGAGACAGTTGATTCTGTGTCAAGTAACTAAGAATCCAATTGCCGCAAAGGGCGGTCGACTCACGCAAGAAGTGTCGCTACCGGGACGTTTTGTCGTTCTTATTCCAGACTCACGAACGTACGGAATTTCGAAGCGATTGCCAGAAGGCGAGCGCCGCCGACTGCGTGGAATTCTTGATCGAATTAAGCCAGAGCAACATGGAATTATCGTGCGTACGGCCGCGGAGAACGCGACGGAGCATGAACTGACAACAGACATGACCAGGTTGCTTGCGCAGTGGGATGCAATTCGTAGTGCTGCAGAAAAAGCAAACACACCAACATTGCTATACCGCGAACCTCCATTGGCTGTGCGTGTGATTCGTGAAGAGTTCACCAGCGAATATCGCGGCGTCGTGATCGATGACCCAGTGTTGTTCGCCGAAGTTCGCGATTACATCCAGGCATTTAATCCAGAGTTTGCCGATCGTGTCGAGTTGTACAACCCGGCTACCGACGAACTTCCACTGTTTGAGCAATACCGAGTGCACGAGCAATTGCTCAAGGCACTCGACAAGAAAGTATGGCTACCTTCTGGTGGCTCGCTGATCATCGAACACACTGAAGCACTCACGGTGATTGACGTCAACACGGGTAAAAACGTGGGTAAGTCAAACTTGGAAGAGACTGTTTTCTATAACAACCTTGAAGCCGCAGAGGAGATTGCCCGACAATTGCGCCTGCGCGATATCGGCGGCATCATCGTCATTGACTTCATCGACATGGAGATCAGGGAAAATCGTCGCAAGGTGCTCGAATCATTCAAGGATGCACTTGCGCGCGACAAGACTCGCACCCAGGTTTTCGAGATTTCAGAACTCGGTCTGGTCGAGATGACCCGCAAGCGCATTGGAGAAGGATTGCTGACGAGTTTTGCCGATGCCTGCGCAGTATGCGACAGTCGCGGATTTACGCTCGATCTGTCAATGCTTGACTAAATAACCCCCAACCGGTGGTTGGGTTACTGGTAACCAAAGGGATAGAGTAGGGAC
>JBIKID010000068.1:0-8353 GCA_044361815.1 Ilumatobacteraceae bacterium
AATTCAATAAGCCTGTTGTTGTTATCTGTGGAGGCGCAGATGTTGATGCTCAACAGCGCATTGAATCGTTGAGTTTGATCGAAAATTTTGGTGAAAGTGAATCATTTTCTCAGCCACTGATGTGCGTTGAAAAAGCAGCAACTGCGATTGTTGCTCGCTTTATGTAATTGCTGTCAATAACGAACGAGATCAGCCGCCAGGAACCGTGGTTGGGGCGTTTGGATCAACAACTGCAGGTGCAACTGGCACGGTTGGCACTGGTGAAGCAAGCGGTTTGCCTGCAACATCGGTACCCAACAAAATCAGAACGCTTGCTTCTCCAAGTTTTCCACCCTCGGTGGGAATCGGTGCGGGCATGATTGCTGTTGCAACACCACCAAGCTCAGCAGCAACAAGGGCTGCCTGGCCTTCGCTACCTGGCAAGTAATACACAACTGTTGTCGTTTGTTTTGGTGTGGTTTCGCTTGTGTTCACTGCTGGTTGCACGATGTAGCCGCGACCCTGCAACTCGGTGGTCAACTGGCCGGCACTTCCAGAAACTTTTGACGCATTGGCAACTTGAATTTTGAATGCCGTGAGCGGAATAGTGACGGCAACTGTTGTCTCGACGGGAATTGTGTCGGTAACGACCGTGTCTGTGGTTGCTCCACCGTCGGCGGCTGGAGCAGTAGTGCTGCCACCACGAATATCGCGCAAAATCAGAAAACCGAGTAACACCGCAACTACGGCAACAACAATCGACATTGTTGAATTGATTGAGGAACCACGTGAAACTGGCTCTCGGCGGGGACGACGTTGTTCTTGGCTCATACCAACAACCGTACTTGATGTAGTGGAGCCGAGTGTGGGAATTGAACCCACGACCTACCGCTTACAAGGCGGTTGCTCTGCCTCTGAGCTAACCCGGCTCGTCTAGGTTACAGCGAGTTATTTGGTCTTGGCAACGCGCGAACGAACTACTTCAAATGTTGCAAGCGCTGCAGCAGCCGAAACGTTGAGTGATGAAAGCGAGCCACCCATTGGAATACTCACCAACAAATCACAACGTTCTTTGACAAGTCGAGACAAACCCGCACCTTCAGCACCCAACACCAAACAAATTGGTTCAGAAGTCAGATCGCCAATCTCAAAGATGTTTTTGTCAGCAGCATCGCTCAATCCAACAATCCAGACTCCTGCATCTTTCATTTGCTTGAGCGCAGTTGGCAACCCGCCCACTACGCACATTGGCACGTACTCGGCAGCACCTGCAGCAGATTTTGCTGCAGTTGGTGTGATGTGCACTGCTCGATGTCGAGGCAAGATCACGCCATGCACACCTGCGCCATCGCACGAGCGCAAGATTGCGCCAAGGTTGCCCGGATCAGTCACGCCATCAATGGCGACCAAAAATGCGGGAACATTTCCTTTACGCGGAGCAAGTAAGTCACCGAGTTCGACGTCGGGAATTGGGGCAGCCATTGCAAGCACACCTTGTGGTGCTTCACTGCGCGCTTCTTTTTCAATTTCTTTTCGCGGCACGCGACGCACTGGAACGCGCTGATCTGCGGCCAACGCCAAAATGTCCGTAATCACATCGTTCTCGTCCAAATCATTGGACACCCAAATCTCAAATGTTTTTCGACGCTGCGCAATAAGCAACTCACGCACTGCCTGACGGCCTTCAATCTGTGACCCACCCAGTCCGTGTTGATCGGGGCGTGGCGCGCGCGGGCCCGTGTGTTCGCGTGCCGGTGGGCGACTGCGCTTGGTGTTGACTGCTGCACGTGGTGCATATTTTGAATCACGAGCTGGCCGCTTTGCGTCACGGGGATCACGGCGTGCATCGCGCGGATCTACGCGCTTGCCTGCTGCGCTGCGCTTGTTGCTGCTTGTTGCTCCGCTACGCGGACCCTTGCCAGGTCGTGAATCGCGTGGCTTCATTGCGCCACTCGCTCAATCACACACACTGCCCAACATGCAATGCCCTCTTGACGGCCAAGTGCGCCGAGACCTTCTGCTCTGCGTCCTTTTACCGAAACAGGAGCGCCGACCACATTGATCAGTTTACGTTGCATCTCCTCGCGATGGGGTGCAAGCTTGGGTTTTTCACAGACCACACTGCAATCAACATTGCCAATTTCAAAACCATTCTTTTTCACTAACTCGACTACATGCGATAACAACAGCAACGAATCTACGCCCGCCCATTTTGGGTCGGTGTCTGGAAAGTGTTGACCAATATCGCCAAGTGATGCTGCGCCAAGAAGCGCATCGGCAATTGCATGAGCAATCACGTCGGCATCACTGTGCCCTACTAATGCGCGTTCACCCGCAAATTGCACGCCACCAAGCACGAGCACACGACCGCTCGGTGTTTCTTCAAAGCGGTGAATATCAAAACCTTGTCCAACTCGAATCGCAGTAGCCATTTTGTCTCCTTACACTTCGGTTCGTGCGGTAGCACGAGCCCATTCCAAATCTTCTGGTGCTGTGAGTTTGCGATTGAGCGCCTCGCCAGCAACAACGACTACACGCTTGCCCAACAGTTCAACAAGTGTTGCGTCGTCTGTTCCTTCAGGACTCGATGCGTGTGCTTCACGCAAAACTGTGGCTCTAAACGCTTGTGGTGTTTGCACCGCCACCAACGCTGATCTGTCTGGAGTATTGACAACAACATTTTGTGCATCCACTTGTTTGATTGTGTCGGTAACACCGATTGCAGGAACAGCGCCATCAGCACCATTGTGCACTTGAGAAATTGTTTCTCTAAACAAATGTTCAGTGGCAAATGGGCGCGCTGCATCGTGAACACAAATAATCGTTGCCTCTGGCGGCACTGCCCTCAGTCCACAGCGCACTGATTCGCTGCGCGTTTCTCCACCGGCAACCTGGCCTTCACCTAGCGTTGCGTCTGGCGGTAACACCACAATTACCCCTGCACTCACTGCACTCGCGCTAGCGACCGACCAGTCCAATACACGTCGATCTCCAAGCATCGCAAACTGCTTCGGACTCCCAAATCTGGCACCTGATCCCGCGGCAACAACTATGGTCCAAACAATTTCGTTAGGCATGGTTGTCACGCTCATTTAGGGTAGTACCGTCATAACTTCATGACACACGAAGACATCCTCTCCAACACTGCATTCTTCGCAGAAACACCAGTAGCAGCACTCACAGCGATCGCTGCGTCAGCCAAGACTCAAACCCTCCAACGAGGCGATGTGTTGTTTAATGAGGGCGACACACCAGACGCACTGTTTGTTGTGCTCAGTGGACGCATCGCAATTGCCATTGGCAATAAGCCCCTCGACAGTCGCGAAAGCATGCTCGCGCTTATGGAAGACGGCGATTTGTTTGGCGAACTTGGTTTGCTCGACAATGGCTCGCGCAGTGCAATGGCTCGCGCAATTGAAACAAGTTCTGTTCTGTGCATTCCGTATGCACCAGTAGTCGAACAGATGCGCTTGCACCCAACAATGTTGTGGGGCGTCACTAAGTTGCTCGCAACTCGCTTGCGAGTGATGGACGAAGTGTTGGCCGACAGCGTGTTTCTTGACGTCACTGGCCGCACTGCAAAACGCTTGCTCGAACTCTCCGGTGGCAGTGATGATTTTGTTTTGCCTGTCACGCAAGAAGAGTTGGCTGGCATGGTGGGCGCTTCACGCGAACGCGTCAACAAGGCCATTGCAAGTTTTATTCGACTCGGTTGGCTCAAGCAACAAGATCGTCGCTATCACATCATCATGCGTGACCGCATGACAGTTCGTTCTAGCTAGTTAACAGCCAGTCGCGTGTGCGACTAAAAGCATCGTGCGCATCGTGCGCGCGATGTGCCGGACGCGCTGCATCGTGAGCAAAACCGTGCACGGCTTCTGGGTACTCCTGCACAGTCACGCCCGCAGCCCGCAACTCCAATACTTGTTCTGGCGGCGTGTACGGGTCGAGTGATCCGATGATGGCAAGCACTCGGTCGGCATTGCCACCTTCGAGATACGTCAGTGGGTCACCTTGTGTGGCACTCACCCAACCATCAGGAATATGAATCATTCCGTAGAACGATGAGATCCGAGCAAACCGATCGCTTCGCGCTGCTTTGTGGCAATACATTCCGCCCATGCAAAATCCCATCAGGCCAACTCGATCTACACCAAGCGCATCGGCCGCTTCGTGCATGTCACGAAGTACTTCGTCATCACTCAACAGCGGCACGCATGCCATCCGCTCGGCGATGTCAGCCGACAACGTTTGATTTGGAAATGGCTCAATCGCAATGACTGCCATGTTCCACTCACTCGCCAATTGAGCAACAAGGTCATCAAAAAGTGGTCGCATTCCAAAGATGTCAGGCATGATGACGAGCCCCATCACGGGGTTCGCCACACTCAGATCAATCTCGGCCGGGGTTCCCGAGGGCAATGTAATTCTCATAGTTCTCAATCTTTGCATCAATAGCAATATCAATGTTGCTTGTAGTGATGCTTGCAGTGAGAAGTGCGGTGAGTGCGGTGCGGATCATCATCTGCATGACCACACAAACAGCACGCACTCGTACACGTCCCACAAGCATCATTCACCCAACAGGCAACTCATCCACCGTTCGCACACTTGTGCAGGAATGGTCGGCTCTTTCCATTACGCCATCCACACTCAGACGGGTCAACGGCTGGGGGCTTCCAGGTTCACGAGTAGCCAATCTCGATGAAGTTCTCATTCGTGCGGGCTTTGGTCTCGAAGCAACCGATTCAGGTGGCGATCAATACTTATTCAAACTGGTTATTCGCGCGGCTAACGACGAACTTGCAACCCGCATTGTGTTGCAGCGCCTTCTGCCACCACTGATCTCAATTGCTGCTCGGCGCGGCAAATTGGCTCGCGGCGGGTTTGATGAGGCTCTCACCGACACTGTCGCTCAAGCCTGGATACAAATCCGCACCTATCCGATCAATAAGCGACCTATCAAAATCGCATCCAACTTGGTTCGTGATTCTGAATACTTTGCATTTGTGCGCGACAGTCGTCTCAAGCAACTTGCTGTTGCATGGGGTGACGATGCAATCGACATGATCCCAACTCCCGAGACTCAAGTCAGTCCAGAAGATGAAGTAGTCAACTTGCTTGCCGAAGCATCCAGGAAGAATCTGGGCAAGCGATCTCTCAGTGTGTTGCAACAACTCGCAGACGGCAAAAGTTTTCGTTCAATTGCTACTGACGCAGGTGTAAACGTCAGGACTGTGCACAGTTGGAGAAGTACCGCGATTAGCGAGTTGCGTGAACAAATGCAGTGTGCTGGCTGAGTTTTGCACCGCGCAGTCGTAGTGAGTTGCTCACCACAAACACGCTTGACAATGCCATTGCAAGGCCAGCCCACATTGGGTTCATGTATCCAAGCGCAGCAAGTGGTATTGCGGCTGCGTTGTATGCAAATGCCCAAAACACATTGGCACTGATCGTTCGCAGAGTTGCACGCGATAGCAAAATTGCATCGGTGACAAGACGCAAGTCTCCGCTCACAATCGTGAGATCACTTGCGCTCATCGCCACATCAGTGCCAGTGCCCATGGCAATGCCCACGTCGGCCTGAGCCAGTGCTGCTGCATCGTTGACTCCATCGCCAACCATCGCAACTGCATAGCCACGCTCTTGCAAGTCGGCAACAACGCGCACTTTTTCTGCCGGCAACACACCAGCGATTACATGTTGATCATCGGTTTCAATTCCTACTTGTTCTGCAACTGCCAATGCGGTTGCCAAGTTGTCACCGGTTAACAACACAGGTCGCAAGCCCAGTTCGCGCAATGATGCAATGGCTGCTGGACTATTTGTCTTTGGTCGGTCGGCCACCACGCACACCGCCTTTGCCGTGCCGTCATAGGCAACCAACACCGCTGTGTTGCCAGAATCGCGAGCAACTTTTAAGGCTTCACGCAATGGGCCAGAGATGATCACGGTGCGAGCGTTCAGCAACTGCTCACCGCCCACCATCACCCGATGACCGTCAACCACGCCAACTGTTCCTTGCCCTGCAATCGACTCAAATTGCTGCACACTTGCCAGGCTGCCCAATTCGGCGCGCGCAGCAGAGGCAATTGCTTTCGCCACGGGGTGTTCGCTTGCAAATTCAAGTGCGCCAGCAAAGCCCAATACTTCAGCACGGGTTGCACCGGCTGCCACGACAACGTCAAGCAACTGCATCACGCCCGTCGTTATTGTGCCGGTCTTGTCAAATACAACGGTGTCAATGCGACGGGTGCTCTGCAATACGTCCACACCTTTAATCACGATTCCCATTTGCGCTGCTCGCCCGCTGCCCACCATCAACGCAGTTGGAGTAGCGAGTCCAAGTGCGCAAGGGCACGCAATGATCAACACCGAAACTGCAGCTTCAAATGCGTCGGCCAAACGTTCAATGTCGTCGCCCATCACATACCACGCAATAAATGTGAGGATTGAAAGCGCAATTACTGTTGGCACAAACACACTGCTCACCCGGTCGGCAAGTCGTTGCACAGGTGCTTTGGTGGATTGAGCATCACGCACGAGTTTGGTGATTTGCGCGAATGTTGAGTCGGCGCCAACTCGGCGTGCACGCACTACCAATCGTCCAGTCAAGTTCACCGTTGTGCCCGTGACTTTGCTGCCTACTTGCACATCAACTGGCACGCTTTCGCCTGTGAGCGTTGACGCATCAATACTCGACGCACCTTCCATAACAACACCATCCGCAGCAATGATCTCACCGGGGCGAACGACAATCATGTCGCCAACTCGAATCAATACTGCATCAACAGTTACTTCTTCGCCATCGCGCAAAATGGTTGCAGTACGCGCACCCAACGCCAGCAATGCCCGCAATGCATCGCCCGCACGGCGCTTTGCTCGCGCTTCAAAATAACGGCCGGCCAATAAAAAGATGGTGACTGCTACAGCAACTTCAAAATACACATGCATTCCATCGCTCATGCCGGTCATTGAGCCGTGCGCCGATGAGTTTGCTGCGTCTCCCCATACAAGAGCCCAAACCGACCACGACACTGCAGCAACTATCCCAAGCGAAATCAGTGTGTCCATCGTTGTCGAGCGATGTCGAGCATTCATTAATGCAGCTCGATGGAAAGGCCAAGCACCCCACGTCACAACAGGTGCAGAAAGCACCAGTGCAAACCATTGCCAATTTGCAAACTGCAGCATCGAAAACATTGAAACCAGCGCAACTGGAAGACCCAGGGCAATGCTTGCGGTCAGACGTGATTTGAGCATTGCGACTCGCTCTCGCACCTCTGCATCCAACATGTCTGGCGTTGTTTCTGCGAGCGATCGAGCGCCATAGCCAAGTGACTCAATAAGCGTCACGAGTTTTACTGTGTCGACTTGCGATGCGTCAAAAGTGACACGCGCAGATTCGGTTGCAAAATTGACGGTTGCTTCAACTCCAGCGAGATGGTTCAGACCCTTTTCGATCGTCATCGCACATGCATTGCACGACATCCCAGTGATCGAAAGATCTACCTGATTCGCAGAGGTATCCAACGTGGTCATTGCCTCTAGTCTCGCCTCGCGAGACGACCGATCAGTTGATTAAAACTTGTAAGTTGAGTCGCTCTCGCCGTAACCAGTGAACGAGTCAACTGCATTCATCACTGCGAGGTGACCAACAAGGGAAACGGCTAGAACGATAATTGCTGCTGTGATCATGCATTCCAGTATGGCACCGTATCTGCCAAAACGATTACCTTTGGGTAAGTATCTCTAAATTAGATATCCCGTATCACAGACAGTTCTGCAGTGGGCTGCAGAGACTATTTGCTTTGGCGCTTTTTTCTTGCTCGCAAGAAAACGGCAACCAGTATTGCAATGACGGCAATTGCAGGCCACACAGGAAAAGCATCATCGCCGGCAGATGCGGTGCGGGGTTCAGCGGTTCCCGAGGCCGTAATTTCGAGAGGGATCGAGGTATCGGAGTCCATAACAGTTGGACCTTCAGTGGTTACGGAATACAAAACAGCCGGAACTTCAGTGGAATCGGGCGGAACAGTTGTTTGAAGTACAGAGGTTGTGAACATAGAGCCATAATAACTCAATGAATACGGACCTGCCGATATCAGAAAAGCCTTGAAGCAGTGGGTCGCCAGGGGCTCGAACCCTGGACCTGCGGATTAAAAGTCCGTTGCTCTACCAACTGAGCTAGCGACCCGACTTGCCAACAGACTAGTTGCTCGCAACAAAAGAACCTCAATCAGATTCAACTCTCGTGCTTGACTGTTGCGGTGCGTTTCCTTCCCAACCTCACCCCAACTCGGCGAACGATATTGCTGTCGACATGGGGTCTGTTTACTGGCCTTGCACTCTTGCTCCTCACCGCCGGCGTCTA
>JBIKID010000069.1:0-8280 GCA_044361815.1 Ilumatobacteraceae bacterium
GTCCCTCAGCGCCTACCAAAAACATTCAACAACAAACAGGAGAGATATCGACATGGGAACATGCGGATGTGGTTTTACAACTGACCCAGAGAAGAATTGCAATGGAACACACCGGGTTGTTCAGGCTGTCAAGGCCGACATGGCAGAGAAGTTGACTGCTGCAGGTTTTAGTGAGGCTTCTGACTTCGTGAAGAACGAGAAGAAGGCGTAATTACCAACCGTAGAGGGGTGTAGTTCGACTACTTGTTCATCTTGTTGAGCATTTCACCCATTTGCTTGTGTACGAGGTTGATCGCTTGCAGCGGTCTAATGAGAACGCGGAACTCAATGATTTTTCCGTTGTCATCGCATGTGATCATGTCAATCCCATTGACATATTTGCCTTCGACTGTGGTCTCAAACTCGAGTACAGCATGGTGGCCATCAAGAATTTCTTTGGTGTAGCGAAAACCTTTTGATGTATCAACTGCGTCAGTGCCCGATAGCTTCTGGGGCTTTTCGCCAGGCAGTGTTTGGCCAGCTGCTTGTAGATACAGAGTTGTGATGGCTTTGCCTCGTTGGGGTGTGTAGACAATTGGTGAGTAAAAGACCACGTCATCGTGCAGAAGTTGATCGAGGCCATTTTTCAGCTCGCCTCGCATGTGGGCGTGCCAGCGTTCAATTACGGCATGGATGGGTGAGTCGTTCATGGTGTCATAGGGTAGTGCCGATATGAGAGCGCAGCGATTCAGCGAACATCTTGTGATGCCGTGGGCCAACGGCAAGGGCACAAGCTATGAAATTGCGAGTGATCGCGATGCATCTAATCAGTGGTCTTGGCGTGTGGCAATTGCGCCTGTGGTCGAGGATGGACCGTTTTCTTCACTTCCCGGAATCGACCGCCAACTTGTCGTTGTTGATGGCAACGGTATGGTGCTCGAGGTTGATGGGAGCGCTGTTGAATGTTTGTCTGGCCAAGTTGTCTCGTTTTCCGGAGACGCGACAACGTCTGCACGTCTCATTGATGGTCCCGTTATTGATGTTGGGCTAATGACTGTTAATGGCCTTTATGCGGGTTCAATATCTGTTGTAACCGATGTGGGAAGTGTTATCGAATCAGATCTGATCGTGGCTGTCGGAGATACAAATTTGGAAGATGAAAGTGGAGGGCGCCATGGACTTGAAACCATGGATGCGCTTTTGGGTGTGGAAAGGCGTCGTATCGTTCTGCTGAACGGTATGGCTATTGCCATCCAAACGAAACGTTTTTAAGGCTTTGCTAAACAGCTTCGAGAAGTCGAATCATTGCATTGATGGTTTCAACGCGCCAAAGGGAAACAAGCCGCGCGTCATCGGTTGCTGAGTCGGCTAATGATTGCAAATTGGCCGCCTGACGCTCAAACAAATCTATTTGCTTCGTTGCTAGTCGCTGATTTTTCAAGTTGCGCCGGCTTCGGAGCACAAACTTTGCAAGCAATTCAATTCGTGCATCACGAGGGTGATCAACTGTGGCATTGAGCCATTTGCTTGTTGTGTCTTTACCGGTAGCGGTCGTGGCGTAAACAACTCGGGGAGAGCCCTGATCGCCTGGCTCGGTCTTCGTTTCGCGAATCAACTTGGCTTCCACAAGCGAGTTGATTGAACGGTAGACGAGAGGTCGTCGTGCTCGAAGAACCGCACTGAGGGACGGATCTGTCTCGAGTTCTTTGGAAACCGCAAAACCATGTTGGGGTTTTTCACCAATTATTGCCAGAACTATTTGATCCAACACGGAAGGCTCATATAGTCTCATTGGAACTAATCATACCGAAGGGAACCAGTTGAAGCGGTTGAGTCTGTTGGTGGTCGCTGTGGTGTTGGTTGCTGTTGTCCCAAACGTCGCGCAGGCAACTTCGAATGCGAGCGCCTCAAAACTCAAGGGCGATTTGACCATCTCGGCAGCAGCATCGTTGACTGATGCCTTTTCTGAGATTGCAAAACAGTTTCGTAAAGTCAACAAGGGTGTCAAAGTGCGTCTCAACTTCGGATCTACATCAACTTTGGTATCCCAAATTCAATCTGGCGCTCCGAGTGATGTTGTGGCATCTGCTGATTTGATCAGTATTGAAAAACTCGTTGCTTCTGGCAATGTGGTGGTGACTCCGAAGGTCTTTGCACGAAATACCATGGCGATAGCAGTGAAACCGGGCAATCCAAAGTCTGTTCGTACGATTAAGGATCTTGGTTCGCTTAGGTTCATTGCTTTGTGTGGCAAGACTGTGCCGTGCGGTGTGTATGCATCAAGCGTGTTGGCGAGGGTGGGTGTCGTGATCGACGAATCAAAAATCACTCGAGGCATCGATGTGAAAGCCACGTTGTCTGCGATTGCCAATGGTGACGCTGATGCAGCGATCGTCTACAAGACAGATGTGTTGGCGGCAAAGAAGAATGTCTTCGGCATTGACATACCGAGCGCTCAAAATGTGCAGACGAAGTATGGCATCGCACCAATTCGAGATTCAAAGAACCTTGCAAATGCCAAAGCTTTCATTGACTTTGTTCTGTCCGAGCGGGGCTTGCAAATCTTGAAATCATTCGGATATCAGCGACCATGAGTTCACGAGGCCGGCAGGTAGGCGCTGAGACGCCAAAGTTTGTGTGGGTTGGAGCATCGCTTGCTCTGTTATTTCTGTTGCTGCCCCTTGCAGGTCTCCTAAAACGGGTGGCTTGGTCTGGCATATTCGGTTCTGTAACAAGCGGACCTGCATCTGAAGCACTTCGACTCTCATTGTTCACTTCAGTAATCGCAACGTTGATTGCACTTTTGCTGGGCCTGCCGCTTGCATGGGTTTTGGCTCGAATTGATTTTCGTGGACGCTCAATGGTGCGAGCGCTTGTGATGCTGCCAATGGTTCTTCCCCCGGTAGTGGGTGGCGTTGCATTGCTTGGTGCTTACGGTAAGTCTCAAGGGCTAATCGGAGGGTGGTTGTCTGACGTATTTGGTTTGCAACTGACTTTCTCTCCACTCGGCGTGGTGATCGCAGAAGCATTTGTGGCTCTTCCATTTTTGGTGATGGCAGTGGAAAGCGGTTTGCGATCGATCGACCCCCGCTATGAGGAGTCGGCGGCGACGATGGGTTATGGGCCCAGTATGCGATTCAGGAAAGTGACGCTAAGGCTTCTCGCTCCTTCATTGATTGCTGGAGTTGCGGTTGCGTGGGCTCGCGCACTTGGCGAATTTGGCGCAACAATCACGTTTGCTGGAAACATCGAGGGACGTACCCAGACGACGCCACTCGCTGTCTACTTGTTGCTTGAGAGTGATCCAGAGGCTGCCTATGCGTTGAGTTTCGTATTGCTGGCAATATGCGTTGCGGTGCTTGTGGCCATGCGTGGAAGTTGGATGGGGAAGCGCTCGTGAGTGTTTTGCTCAAAGGCACTGTGCGTCAGGGACGTCTAATCCTTGACATAGACATAATTGCGGCGGACGAAGTTATCGCAATTAGCGGTGTGAACGGCATTGGAAAAACGACGCTTCTGAGAGTGTTGGCTGGTTTACTGCCTCTTGACACTGGGACTCTTGTGGTCAATGAAAAAGTACTGGATGATGTGAGCAATCGTGTTTTTGTTCCGGCTCACTTGCGAAATGTAGGAATGGTGTTTCAAGACAATGTGCTGATGCCATTTTTGTCTGTATTAGACAACGTTGCGAATCCGATCCTTGCCGCAGGAGTGAATCGACGGGACGCTCGACAACAAGCTGCTGATACAATGGATCTGCATGGTGTTGCCCATTTGGCCGACATGAAGCCAACACAGCTTTCGGGTGGGCAACAACAGCGTGTTGCACTTGTGCGAGCATTGATGAGCAAACCACAATTGGTATTGCTGGATGAGCCTTTATCTGCACTTGATACTGATGCTCGTCGCGAAGTGCGAGTTTGGCTAAAAGAGCAATTGCAGGCATTGCCCGGAACCAAATTTGTCGTAACACATGATCGTCTCGATATCGCCGAGTTGTGTGATCGTGAGATCGCGTTGAAACAGCCTGAGTTGCAGCACGTGGACGGGGCAACACGGACCACTATTGTTCGGTAGGTGAATAGCCGACAACAACTTGACGCCAAAGTCGCCTCGTTGGTGGGTGAGCATGTTGAAACTGATACAACTCTTGCGGTTGTGGTGCAACATCGTGGAGAGGTTGTGGCCGAGGCATATGCCATCGGTGTTGCGGCCGATACGACGTTGATCTCCTGGTCGATGGCCAAATCAATCGTTCATGCACTCATTGGTATGGCTCAAATGGACGGGTTGCTCGATGTGCGGATGCCGACTGGAATTGCATCGTGGCAAAACGATGACCGCAGGCTCATCACGTTGCAAGATCTGCTCGAGATGCGCAGTGGTCTTGCGTGGATAGAGGATTATGTCGAAGGCAATGAGTCGGATGTGATTGACATGTTGTTTGGGAGTGGCAAAGAAGATCATGCTGCGCATGCAATAAACAAACCACTTGCAAGTGCGCCAGGAAGCGAGTGGTATTACTCGTCTGGCACTACCAACATTGTTGCTCGGCTTCTAGGTAATGCACTAGGCGACAAGAAAGGTTCGAGTGACAAGACTCGTTCATTTATTCAGAAGCGACTGTTTGATGCGATTGGCATGACCAGTGCGACTGTGCAATTCGACGCTGCTGGAACATTCGTGGGCTCGTCTTTTGTGTACGCAACTGCTCGAGACTTTGCAAAGTTTGGTGAGTTGTATCTACGTGATGGAAAGTGCGGTGCAAAACAAGTGCTTCCAGTCGGGTGGGTTGATCACGCCCGAACGCAGACAGTGATCGACGAGGAGACTGGGCAGGGGTATGGGGCTCATTGGTGGACTCAGCCTGGGGAGCCGGGTTCGCTCATTGCTTCGGGATATGAAGGTCAACAGATCTTTGTGCTACCCGAGCGCGACTTGGTGATTGTTCGGCTTGGAAAGACAGTTTCTGAAAAAAGAGATGCGGTGCGTAAGGGCTTGTACGAGATTGCGCAGATGTTTTAATTGAACTTGTTGATTGGGTTCTGATGTGGTTATTGCAAAACTGCTGGGGGTTGTGATCGCGTTTCGTGAACTCCTAGATAGATGAGGGCACCGACCACAAATACTGCACCCACACCTTGCTGCAAGCTAAACACTTCGTTGAGGAACAGGATTCCTGCAGCAATGTTGAGCACCGGTTCAACAGTATTGACGACTGAGGTGGTGTTGGGTCCAAGAATCTTGAGTCCTGCAAAAAGGGTTGCGGTACTTAACACGGTTGCGAAAATAGCAAGTGCGCCAATCCATAACCAACCCGACATGTGTTGAGGAAACAGAACCGGGGTAGTAGGTGGGGCAAGTAACCAATACATCCAAAACGCTGTTGCAGCGCCAGCCATAACGAACGTGACACCGGTGTAGAGGTCGGTTTTCTTGAACGCACGTGAGCCGCTGAGAGTGTAAAACGTGTATGACAGTGAGGACAAAAGAATCAAGATCACGCCTTTGGTGGTTGCGTTGCCAGGTTGGCCAACAGTGATGGCGACACCAATCATTGCCGAAACGAGAGAGAAAATCGTTTGGCGTTTTGGTTTCGTCTTAAACAATGCCCAACCGATGAGCACGACAAATACTGGGTAGATATACCAAATAACGATGGAGACACCGCTCGACATGTTTTCTATTGCGGTGAAATAAAAGAATGCCGCACCGGAATACCCAAACGCTCCGAGTAGAAATAGCTGGAGCATCAATCGGGGTTGAGGCCAAACTCGCTTGCCTTTAGAAAACTGGCGTATGAGAAGCATCAGTAACGCTGCAACGGTAAACCTCACAATAAGAACGCCAACCGTATTTGCTCCACTTTCGTATGAGCGTTTGGAGAATGTGGGTGCCATCGAGAAACCCAGGCTGGAGAGAAAAACCAACGCAAAGCCAAGTAAGCGCTGGTTCTTGAGCATCGCTCAAATCTAGTTGCGATGGGATGCGCGATGAGATCTGAGATAGGTGGCGAGACTAAATTGGCACTAACTAAGGAGAACAAATGACTCAAGAACTATGGCGTAAATCGGCACTTGAACTGGCTGCAGATATCCGAGCAAAAAAGGTGTCGAGCCGTGAGGTCGTAGATGCCCACCTAAGGCGCATTGCGCAAGTTAATGGTCATGTCAACGCCGTTGTGCGCGTGTTGGCCGAGGAGGCCCGTGCTGGAGCAGATGCGGCTGACGTTGCTCTTGCGACAGGCAAGCCGCTTGGCGTGTTTCATGGAGTTCCATTTACCATTAAAGAAAACATTGATGTCATTGGGCATCCAACTACACAAGGCATACCCGCGCTGGCCGGAGCGATTCCCACGCTCAATGCTCCTGCGGTTGATCGCATGCTTGGGGCTGGCGCAATCCCTATTGGTCGCACCAACCTTCCAGACTTAGGACTGCGCATACATACCGATTCGACGCTGTATGGCCGTACAAAAAATCCATGGAAATCCGACCGCACAGCAGGCGGGTCTAGCGGTGGCGAAGGTGCGGCGCTTGCCAGTGGAATGTCTCCAATTGGACTCGGCAACGACATTGGCGGTTCATTGCGCAACCCCGCACATTGTTGTGGCATTGCGGCGATCAAGCCATCAACTGGTGTGATCCCTGATGCCAATCAATTTCCAATCGAAGATATTGGCCTGAGTTCGCAGTTGATGCTCAACCAAGGTGTGATGGCACGACGAATTTCCGATGTGAGAGCCGGCTTTATGGTTGTCGCTGGCGAACACCCGCGGGATCCGATCAGTGTGCCTGCAGTGCTCACCGATTTGCAGCCAGGTCAGAAATTGCGCATTGCAGTAATGGCTACACCTCCTGGTGGTAGCACTCATGCAGGTGTTGCAGATATTGTGCGCAAAGCCGCTGACGCGTTGTCCAATGCAGGACACGACGTTGTTGAAGCAACACCACCAGATTTTGAACTTGCATGCGAAGTGTGGAAGACGCAGCTCTATGGAGAACTTGAGTTGCAACGCCCGTTGCTCGAATTGGTGATGGGAGAGGGCGGTCGAAAGTTCGTCGATTTCACCACAGTCAATCGCGCAAAAGTGGAATTTTCAGAGTGGGTAAATGCGCAGCTGCAACGTAATGGTCTAGGTCGTCGCTGGAATGCATGGTTTCAGGAATACCCAGTATTACTTTCTCCAACATGGACACAGCCACCGTTTGTGTTCGACTTCGATATTGAAAACGAAGCAGGCGCGCTTGCAACTGTTGAGTTGATGCGACCTGTATTGCCAGCAAACTTGCTTGGACTTCCTGCAGTGGTGGTGCCGGGCGGATTGGCCGACTCGCTTCCAGTTGGAGTGCAGGTAATTGGTGCTCGTTACACCGACTTGCGTTGCTTATCAATCGCTGAGCAGATCGAATCGGCGTGCGGTTTAGACACGCCGATCGATCCGATCAACTAGTTCTTAGAGCCTCTGATCGTCAGACAACAACGACGTTCTGGGCTTCTTCACCCTTGCGGCCCGGTGCAACGTCGAACTCTACGGCTTGCCCCTCGAACAAAGACTTGTAGCCTTCGCCCTTGATGTTGGAAAAGTGTACGAATACGTCTTCGCCACCATCACGTGAGATGAAGCCATAACCCTTCTCAGCGTTGAAAAATTTAACGGTACCTCGCATTGGATTTTCTCTTTTCTTTTCTTTTGTTTTGTTTTGATTTGTAACGAACTTGCCTAGGTGGCAAATCCGTTACTAAGACTATGAGATTTTCTGACGGATAGCACATATTTGTCTAAGTTGGGCAAATTCGGCAATGGGCCGAGGGGCATTCCTAGAGCACAAACATAAGGAGCCTATTTGCATCAAGTAATCGCCTCTGACTCGCTCGCTACAAGGGTTTGCCCCAACTTGACGATGGTTCGCCATCCACGCGATGGGCATCTGAAGTTGAAGCAAATGTCCGATTCGGGAGGGGTCGGCAAAATATTTTCGTTTGAAGCCCGCCCTGTTCGATGAAATAGTCTGATCGATAGAGGCTGGGGGATTGTGGACGAAGTAGTACTGACTCGATCATTGCAGGAAAGATTTCCTGGCGTTTCGGTGTCGGCATTCTCCACGAGTCCGATTGGAACTGGTCAGATGGCTGACAGCCTGCGTGTGACCATGCAACACACTGGAAATGATTCTGCACCTGCAACATTGATCGCCAAGGTTCCTAAAGCCAATGACGCAAGCCGTGCTGCATCTCGCATGACTCGTTGCTATGAAGTCGAAACAAGTTTCTATTCAGAAATCTGTTCTGTGGTCGATG
>JBIKID010000011.1:0-26700 GCA_044361815.1 Ilumatobacteraceae bacterium
CGTTGAGTAGATCAACAACGAATACAAGTGTTTCGCCGCCTTTGATCACACCGCCCGCACCACGATCTCCATATCCGAGATGCGCAGGAATCGTAAGACTGCGACGACCGCCAACTTGCATACCGGCAACGCCTTGATCCCATCCAGCAATTACTTGTCCGCCACCTAAGCGAAATTCAAACGGTTCGTTTCGATCCCATGAAGCATCAAATTGTGTTCCATTGCTATATGCAACACCTACATAATGCACCGAGACATTTTTGCCGCTAACGGCAGTGTCGCCCGTACCGACCGTGAGGTCTTCAATGACGAGTTCGGTTGGTGCTGGTTGTTGAGGAATGGTGACTGATGGCTTGGAAGTTGACATCGGAGCAGGCTACCAATCGAACTCTGAAACCAAAATGCAAAAGGCCCACCGATTTCTCGGTGAGCCTTTTACTTACTGGTGGCGGGGACAGGATTTGAACCTGTGACCTTCGGGTTATGAGCCCGACGAGCTACCGGACTGCTCCACCCCGCGTCGTAGAGGTTGTACGGTAGCGAGCGGGATGCCAGCTTGGCAACCTCACTACCAATACCGATACGGATAAACATCTCAATATGGCACTCTTTTCTCGAACTCCAAAGGCAACTGCAAGTGACTTGGAGGCATTGCGCGCAGAGCTAGAGCAACTGCGCAGTGAGTTAACGAAACGCACCAACGAACTTTCGATGATCACTGCTGCAACGAACGGCCTCGATCAACGACTTATTGTGATTGACACGCGACTCACCAATATGACGTCCGAGCTCTCTAATCAACTGCACGAAATGGGCAACGAGATGCAATCGCTTGCCGAACAACAGTCTGACCCGATGTCTGCATCTGCACTCGAGCAACTACGAGTGAGCCAAATACGCATTGCTAACGAGCAAGCTCGCTATGAAATCGCCTTCCGTCAAGACTTGGCTGCTTTAGCCGAACACTTCAGCCGAATAAAGTAATACGAAATCAAAAGCAGAGGATCAATGAGATGACAAGCACAAACAAATTTCCATCAACGCAGGCGCTCAGCCAAATCAAAGCAGTTGTTTTTGATTTTGATGGAGTATTTACCGACAATCGCGTGATTGTCTCCACGACAGGCGAAGAATTTGTTATCTGTGATCGCGGTGACGGCATGGGAACAAATTTGCTCGCAGATGCCGGCATCAAAATGCTGATTCTCTCCAAGGAGAAAAATGCTGTCGTGACATCCAGAGGCAAAAAACTCAACATTGAAGTAATTCAGGGTTGTGATGACAAATTGCCAGAGCTAAAAAAATGGCTCAAGAAAAATGATATTGATGCACAACAATCTGCATACATCGGTAATGACATTAACGATTTGGAGTGTCTAAGCCATGTCGGAGTAGCAGTAATTCCTGCTGACGCTCATCACTCAGTGCTGGATGTTGCGACGTGGATTCTCCAGCACAACGGCGGACGCGGGGCTATCCGTGAATTCGCCGATGTGCTACTGAGTAATCGCTAGTAAAAACAGATCAGCCACCAACTTGCGCAAGTGCAAGTCGAACAAGTTCGCGTGCCTGTGCAAGTTTGATTTGATATGTGCTGAAGTCTGGTGGTGTTGCCGCCAATGCTGCATCTGCTTGATCAAACAGAATTTCCGCTTGAGCAAGTTGCTGAGCTGCGGTCAGTGAACCGGGGTCAACCGAACTCGAAGGGATCGTCGTTGCGGTGTTTGGCGGAACTGTTGTTCCAGTGTTCGACGTGTCAGTCGGCGCTGGTTCAGATCCATCGTTCACTCGGTCGCCCAAATTGCCGGTATAACCAGGGAACAACTTTGCGATTGCAGCAGTGAGATCGTCCGCAATTACAACTTTGTTGTTGTAAAACGCCAAAAACTTTCGGACGAATACTTGTTTAGCATTTGCATCATCGGGACGCACATACAACGGACGTAGATATACGAGACCTTTGCCGACGGGAACAATTTGTAAGTCGCCGAACACGACGCGCGATCCACGCTGGTCGAGGAGTGTTACCTGTTGTGAAACCGCAGTATCACTACCAAACTCGGCTGCCACAGTTGCAGGACCTTCGGGCAATGGATCATTCACTTCGTAGACAGTGATCTTTCCATACGATTTTGGATCACTTGAAACGACCATGAACGCGCGTAACTCTTTGCGAGTGTCGTCTAATGAAAATGGAACAAACGGTCGGAGTAATGAGAATGTGCCATTGGATCCGCTTGAACCCGGGGCATGGAACATTGTGTAATACGGTTCAAAACGTGCAACGTTTGCATCCTGCACATCAATCTGGTCAGGCGAAAGCACTGTCCCAGATGCGCCAATTACACCCGTAGTTGCATCTGCCGATGTAGATGATGCTTGCGCAACGCTCCATGCGGCATCACGATTGAAAAACAGTGTTGGATCATTGAACTGGTATCGCCCATACACGTTGGTCTGCACACGGAAAAGATCTTCTGGGTAACGGAAGTGCGAAACAAGTTCGGCAGATGCTTCCGACACTGGGGTTAACAAATTTGGGAATGCCTTCGCCCACGTTGCTGCAATTGGATCATTTGAATCGACGAGATACAGCGTGATCTCCCCTGAGTAAGCATCAACTACTGCTTTAACACTGTTACGTACATAGTTGAATGACGCATTCAGCCCAGATCCAGAAGTGAGTTGCGAGACGTTTGCCGACTGCGCATTTGGATATCGACTGGTTGTCGTAAACGCATCCAAGATCCAAACAACTTTGCCATCAACTACTGCCGGATATGGATCAGCGTCATATTGGAAGAATGGCGCGATCTTTTCAACACGATCTTTGATATTGCGAATCCACATCAAACGAGATTCGGGTGTAATCAGACCAGACCCAAACAAGTTGTATTCACCGAAGTGCAAAGCAAATGCTGCTCGGCGCAATGTTGACGTAAGTGCAACACCGCCCGTTGACTGATATGCCTCAGCTTTGAGATCTGGACATGCTTGCTCTGCTTGCTTCGTTGCAACGATTGCGTAATCGTTCAGTCCCTCGCCCACATACAGCTGTGGACGTTTAATACCGAGATCAACATACGTTGGTCGACCATCAGTTGTCACTCTGCTTGCAGGTGCTGCCACTACGCCACAACCGTGCGTATAGATCAAGTGACGCGAAACCCATGTGCGGTTAGGAATACCAGCGCTATTGAGCTCTCTGGCACCAAGCACTACTTGCTGCAATCGACCATCAATTGCGTAACGATCAACGTCCAAATCATTGATCGTGTAAAACGAAGTTTTTCCTTCGTCCAATGCAAAGCGATCGCGCATTTCTGTTGGATCGAGTTGTCGAACATCTCTGAGCGACGCATCATTGGCCGTTATATCGCTTGCGCTCAGTGAGCCAAACGAAAGTGGCACTTGTTCAACGTCAGTCAAATTCATTGCATGTTTCGTGGCCTCAAGGTTTGATGCAATGTATGGCAGTTCCTTCGTGCTCACATCTGGTTGTACAGAAAAACGTTGCACCAATGCTGGATAAATAGTTCCTGCAGCGATAGCAACAACCATCCACATCAATGTGGCCATCACGGGAATACGCCATCCCTTGAGCCGCACGTTGTAGAGGAACAAAAGTGCAACAGCAATGGAAACCAGAATCATCAGATTGATTGCTGGAAGCTGAGCGTTTACATCTGTGTAAGTAGCACCCTGCACAACACCGCGAGTTGAACCCAACAAATCAAATCGTGATAACCAATATCCGGCAGCACGAGCAAGTGCAAGGATGGCCAGCATTACTGAAAGATGAGCCTTTGCTGCTGGCGTCACCTTGTTGCCTAGGTTCTGCAAGCGAATCCCGCCGTTGAGATAATGCATCGCCGCAGTCACAAGTGTGATCAAAACAAATGCGCCGAAGATCCAGTTGGCAATAAAGCCAAGAAATGGAAGGCGGAAAACATAAAAACCTACGTCTTGGCTAAAAAGCGAATCCTTGATCCCAAATGATTGCTGATTAACAAACAGCTTCCACTCTTGCCATTGTGACATTGCTGGCAAACCAACCATCAGACCAAGAATGACGCCCGCCACAATGCGTAGGAGCCATTGGCGCTTGCCGACTATTTGTCGATATGCGGCGAGTGCTCGCTCTTCTTGCGAGGGCGGAATGAATTCTGGCGCCATGCGATCGGCAAGCCACATGTTGACAATCAAAATCAGGGCAAATGCAATAACAAAGATCGCACCAAGGAGAGCCTTGGTCCCAAGAATTGACCAGTAGATGCTTGTCCTGTCGAGTGCATCAAACCACAGCACGTCAACGTAAAAAGATGCGATGCTCTTGCCAAAAATAAATAATGCGACAAGTGCTCCAAGAAGCACGCTTGCAATTATTCTGCTTCGACCTGGCTTGGCTATTCGAAAGCCGCCTGATGAAGAACGTCGCGGTTGTTGGGGTGGTAAATCTGAGGGGTTTCGCACCCCACCAAGATTAGTCGCCTGTAGGGATAACTAGACAGCGACAACCAGTGTGCGCGGTTGGATGCGCATGACCAGTAGGAAAATCGGTTCCGAGCGCAGTTGCGCCGGCAAGTGAATTATCTTCTGCGTCAGCACACGGTGGTCCATTTGGATCAACCATCCAACAAACCGAAGCTCCCTGATCCAACACCAAATATGCGCCACGGCTGTATGCCAAACGAGCAATGTCGCCGATGTGTTGTTCGACACGCTGCATCTTCCACTCGCGATACACACTGCGAATAAGTTTTGACATTTCTTCGCGGTCGCCATCACTTTGCTCGACACAACGCTGAATTCGATCTCGCAGTGGTCGCACCAATACGTCATCAATGTTTTTTGACATCACTTGCATCACTGCCGACGAAGTCACTTTGCGACGAAGGTCTGCTTTCAAGCTTGACGACAAACTCTTTGCGCCACCCATTGCAGCAGACATCACATCTTCTGCAACTGCTTCGATGTAACCCTGCACATGTACCGATGGCTCTGGCAACACTTTTTCTAGAGCGACTGCTGCTTTTTTACCTTGCAGGTAAGTGAGCATCGAGTTTTCCTCGTCAGCAAGGACTCTCTTCATTTTGCTGGTGAGTGCAACCATGATCGGTGCCAATACTTCGTCGCGTCGCTCAAAAACCAACCCATCAACCTTTGGAACCACAGCCTTAGGAGCTTTGGCTTTTGGCTCCGTTGGTTCCACTGTCACAGTCTTTGGCTTGGCGGTTCGCGCAACTTCGGCGGTTGACGTTTTGCGTAGATTCGCAAAGAGATCATCAACCGATTTCTTGGCTGGAGTCTTCAGCGTCTGCGGCTTTGCTTCAGAAACCTTCGGTGTTTCAACCTTGGCTGTTGGTTTCGGCTCCGGTGTCGGTGTTGGTGCCGGTGCAACTACAGACGTAATTGTTGCTTCACGACGCTTGTTTCCAAAAAGTTGCACTACTTCGGCCATGCGTTCTGCAACTGGAGCGTCCGTAGATGGATGATCGGACATGCCGACTTGTTCTTCATGAATCGAAGTGATGTTCGTTTCGACTTCTTCTAAAACAACTTCTAAGACAGCTTCTTCGACAACATCTTCAACAATGAGCTCAACAATTTCTTCCGTTGTAATCTCGAGCACATTTTCGTCTTGCTCAATCGCTTCTTCTGAGACCACTTCGAGCAACTGTCTTCCGGTTATTTTCTGTGGAATCGCTTCAGGGTCCTGCGCATGGTCAATAAAACCACTTGTGTTTTCACTGACCGGTTTAGTTATTCCAGTTGCGTGTGCCACTTCGTTTGACAAATCATCAAATTCGGCAAGATCTCCAACGACGTCATTAGCGGCATGTCGAGCACGGTCAAATGCATTGACCAACCTGTCGCGACTATGAATGAGCTGTTCAATTTGTTGCCGTGCAAGTTCTCGGCGACGCGCTAATTCGGACAGAACCTTTTCGCGATACTCACGCGCTTCGTTCACCATCTCACGACCCTGTTGCTTAGCCAATTCAAGTTCGGCTTCAACATCAGAGACTGCATCGCTGCGTCGGCGCGAGGTTTCAATATCGGCGTCTTCGCGTACTCGTATTGCATCGGCGTTGGCTTCACGCACCAAGCGCTCGGCTGCCTCGGCGGCTCGCACTCTCATTTGGGCAGCGGCTTCGCGCGCAACGGTGAGGACTCGTGCAGTTTCTTCGCCCAGCAATGCGGTAACGGTCTCTTCGTCGAGCACTCCTGGCCCAGACATGCCACGGGTTTGCATTGCGCGCAATTCACTTTCTAGAAAGCGCTCACGCTCCTGTAGCCGACCTAATTCGGCTGAAACACTGCGTAAAAAATCACGGACTTCTTCTGTGTCAAAGCCACGACGTGTGACCGTGAATTGCGCAGATCCAACTGCCGCCGGTGAGGACGGATCGGGGCGCGAAAAAGAAATCGCCATGCAAACAAGAGTACGCCTTTACTAGAGCTCGATTGTGGCATTGCTTATGCCACTGCCTCCAAGCGATTCGAGAATTGCAAGCGCTTCGGTCAAATCGGCGACAGGTTCAATGCGCACAGACGGTCCGGCTGCACGTCGCGCATCGGCCAATTCTTCTTCGCTTTGTCCCTTTGGTACCAAAAATACCGTTACCCCAGCAGCTTTTACGGCAACTGCCTTTTGAGCAAGTGCGCCGATTGCACCAACAGTTTCGTCTTCTTCGATTGTGCCGGTGGCCGCAACCTTTACGCCGCCCATCAAATCTCCGGGCGTCAATTCATCAAGCAGGGCAAGAGTAAACGCGAGTCCAGCAGATGGTCCACCGATCTGATCGGTGTCAATGTCAACTTCAAATGGAAGTTGCACGGTGCGAGTGTCGGCTGGAACGAAGCCAATGATCGGCCGAGTCGGTGTGTCGGGATCGGCAATCAATTGAATTCTTTTTACATATTGTTCTGCTGACAATGCACCGCCTGGGATGTCCGCTGGCTTGATTGTCAGTGTCACGATGTCGCCTGGTTTCTTGTCGGCCATTAACGGAGCCAGATCAAGAAGTGTGGGGGTTGGCTCACCATCCAATTCGGTAATGGTTTCACCGAGTTGGAGCTGTTTGCACGCACTGAGCGGCCCAGGATTTTCGAGGCACACAAGTTCTTCAATGATTATGTCTCCATACACAAACGATGCGTCGAGGCCCAGTCGGTTGTAGGCAACATATTCGGCAATCTGTTTTGCTGTCGTCATCGATTGATAACCAAGGCGCTGTTGTTCAGTCGGTGTCGATGTTCCGTACCGTTCTTTATATGTCTGAACATCAACGTCATTATCGATTGCGCCAGCAAATGCATCGAGCGCGGTGAGTTTGCTGCCAAACGCGGTTACGAACAGCACGGGGGTTTTTGCTGGGTAGCGCATCACTTTCGAGAGTGCTGCCTTATCAAAACTCAATCGATTCGAAACTTGTTCGGCCGAGCCTGGAGCAAGTTCCCATAACTTAAGTGGAGTGAGCGATGCTGCAATGATTGTCACAAGCCCGATCCAAGCAACCGTGAGTATCGGCAATGCCCACCACAGGCGGCGATTGATGCGCGCAGTTTCGCCAGCGCTGTCCTCATCTAGCGGGACGTTCTGCACGGTCGGCGGTGGGAACGGTACGCTTGTATCCATCGTGGTGCTGTTTTCTTCGCTCATCGCTCTTTCCGTGGCTACTTCAGTTGCCGGTACCACCGTCAGAACTTTATTGATTGTTGTCCTGACACTTGGTGCCATCTTGTTAATAGGTCGCTCTAAGCCTGCCACGCCAGAACAAGGTTCGGCTGTTCGAGTCAAAGTTCAGAAATCGTTGAATACACCCCTATATAGAGAGGCAGATCAGAAGCAGCGCATCAACGCGGCAACTCAGCTTGGTGTGGGTTCACTTGTTGCGGGAGCCATGCTGGCATTGATTGTTTCTGTTGTTCTTGGTTACTTGGTTACAACAGCAACAAGTCTTCTCAAGTAAAGACCAGCCAATTAGTGGCGCCAGTGCGCCATCGACGAATTAGTTAAATTCGTGTAAGTCGTACGAGCGGAATGCGACGCTCGGTTTTTGTTTGATACACCGCAAAGTCCGCCCAGATATCGACCATCGATTGCCATGCGGCATCACGCTCTGCACCTTCCGGCATTGTCGATGCTCGAGCCTGAAATACATCGGCTCCAACTTGCAACGTCACCACTGCATCGGCCTCAAGATTGGTGTACCACAACGGATGAGTTGGAAATCCACCCTTCGATGCCACCAACAAATAGTCACTGCCCAACGTTCCATAGATCAACGCCGTGCGACGCAACGCACCAGACTTGCGACCTGTTGTGGTGAGCAACAGTGTTGGAACACCGCGCCACATGTGTCCGTCTTCGCCGTTTGTCTCGACGTATCGAGTGATGTGGTCGGCTACCCACTCGGTTGGGCTGTCAATGATTGGGAGCTGAGTTGTCATGCGTTGATCGTATTGGTCGTGAACTCAAACGCGCGACTCAGCCGATCAATTCGCGTTTGAGATCAACCATTCGCACCGAGGGAACACCGCCGCTCCAAGAATCGTGAAGTAACGAGCGCTCATAACTTGACCATTCCGCATTTACCCCTGCTCTGTCACCAACGTCGCTGTATGCGCGCATTCTTAAGGACACGAGTTCTTCGTGGCCATGCAATACCTTGAGACCTTGACCTGTTGCCCAAAAAACTCCCTCTATGTCGCCTTGCTGTAATGCATGCTCCGCAGCCATCACCGATCCAGTAATCACCGACAAGATGAAGTTGGAGGTAATCCCCTCTGAATCCGGCCAAAGATAATCAGTTCCTGTGAACGGCAAATCGCGAACACGATCAAGAGCATCTTGTAGTGCAAACCATGATTCCCTATCACCTCTACTTTTTACAAGATTCACAGCATCATTCAGTACGTCCACATCAGTAATCACTGACCCATGAATTAAAAGGTGATCGGTAAAGGTCTTAGGTAGAAATTCGATCTGTTCAACGCCAACCGAACCAGATGCGAGCCCTCGCCGCAATCCAGAAACAACGTTGTTAAACGTGGCATCCTGCACACTGATCTCCCACAACGCCGTGCGAGCAGCTATGCGGGTCGGACGCTCACGATGAGTAGTCAACCAAGCAAGCAGCTCAAGTGACTTTGATTTTTCAAAGCTAATTGGAACCCCACGTCGTGTCTCGGCATCCACTGGACCAAGCAATCTCACACATACGTTCCAGTCAACACTTATTGATTCAAATTGCCGTTTATCCTCCTCAGCTGGCTTGGACGACTCTGCAAGCAGATCTTGAACTGCAGTGGTTTCGGATTCGGTCAAACCAAAAACAGACAACCGTTCCTCGCTTGGCAAGAGCACCCAACCATTTGCCCTCAGTTCGATCCGGTTTGGATTATCTGATTGCACACAAATCTTCACGACCGCTTCATTACTTGCAACAACAAGGCTTTGTGCATGCACATCTTGGCTCTCATCAATCACGACACGGATTACAGCACCCCCACTTGGTTCGATGAAGTTGTGTGTTGCACTACTTGAGACATCGAGATAATCAAAATTTGGTGCTGACTCAACAATGACCTGAATGCCACCGTCACGAGCCGCAAGTTGCACAACAGCTATGAGATGTCGCGCTGCAGTTTTAGCTAATTCAATATCACCAGCAACAATGTCAAATTGAGTTCCTGGTGTAAGTGCTACAAAAAATGTTTTGTCGGATATAACACCGAGTGGAACATAGACAAATGGTAAAACAGATTTATCTGGCATGTCAGCAAGTTGTCGTGACTTCCAATTTTCGTCTACAACTACAGTTTGAGATTTTGTGCCTGCCGTAAGCAACGCCTGCATTACCGCAAGCAACCCATCGGAGTGTTGCTCTTGATTTCGATGATGCATTTCCGCCCAGGTAAACGCTGATCTTTGCGAAATCGGTGGCACGAACGAGCCCGCAGGCGCAAGACGCAACTGTTTATCTCGAAGAAAACCGACATGCGTCAACAGAGCAGCAATCAATATTGTCGAACTGCTAAGAGCAAGTGGCACTGCATCCGGCAATAGTTCACTTACTGCACTCGTAGTTACCGCCACCACTTGCTCGCTATCCACCAATTTTGCTGCCGCTGGTGCAGGGCGGCTCGTAAATAGAATTGACCATAAAGCAACAACAAATAACAACGAATAGCGACCTGACATGACACCAATCGAATGGTCATGACGCACACCCCAAGTGCGAAAGACGTCAATCACAACTGAACCAGACCCCCATAACCACGTAGACCACAAACCAAGTAGCCCAACCTGAATAACAAGTTGCACTGGATTTCGCAATGCAATGGCATTGGCCAAAGCAGACGCAATTGCTGATGGTGTCACGCCAGTCAAAATCAATACGAGCGGCAACCCAACGAGAAAGAGACTTCCTCCTACAAGTGCAATGAGACGTTTCATGGAGACGTCACTGGACGGGCGGAATGTTGAGCGCTAATCAGTCGGCTCCCCACACCAAACAATTTCAGTAACGACATCGTGACAACTCGTGTAGTTATCACTGTTACCTCAGACGGTGTGGCGCTTGCCTGCCCATGTATTTGATGCCTAGCCATGAAATCTTCTGCCGTCATGATTGCTTTATCCACATCCACTTTTGGGTCGCCAGTCCGCAGAGCTGTAATTTCTTGCGTACCCGCTCGAGCAGCATTTTCTGCTTGGTCAGCAAGCTGTACTTTTGCAGCGACCAAACGTCCACCGTCCACCGCAAGTCCAGCGCACGCCACAAACGTCATCGTCAGCATCACCACAAAAGCAGTAATCGTCCCACGATCATCTCTTGAACGTTGCATGACTAATCCACCCTCCATTGATCAACTACTTCAATCGACTCGGAATGCAAAATTCGCTCGTGAACACCCAATAAATTGAGACCTATCGCGTTGACTGCGCACTCCACTTCCACCAGCACCGTTTGAACTGTTGACTCGTCATCAAATGCCACATTGACCACTGCATTGATGCATGCAGCACCGTTTTGCTCAAGATCACGCAAAGCCGACTCCCGGCCGACGGTCTGCATTCGGGAGGGATGCGCCATGGACGCAGCTCGTGCTCCCTGATCGGCGGCATGCTGAATCTGGGTGAGCACCTCAGCGCCCCGTCCCGCATAAACCACGAACAACACGAGAACCATCAAAATTGGTGTGAGCAGCACCAACTCAACGGTGGCACTCCCGTCTTCGCGCATTATCTATCCATTTCTGATATGAAACGCTCAAGCGGCTCGTGGGCAACACGAGTGACTGTGAACGAGAAAAATGGCGCAACTCGCGGCACTCGTAAGCGGACGGTAACAACTACTTCGTCAGCGGTAATCACTGCTTGGGGCAAACTATATGACTGACCAGACAACTCGGCGATTGTTCTTGCGGCCTTGTCAAGAGCTGGCAACATGCCTCCGTCAACTGCTGCCCCAGAGGCAGCACTCTGAGCAGCAGCAACGGACGCAATGTTGGCAGTGTGAAAAAACACAGCGCCTTGTATTGCCATCAACAAAAGAGAAAACACCACCGGCACACCAAGTAGCACCTGCGTTGTGGTCTCTCCTTTATCAAATTTCATGTCAGCCGAGATCGAGTGAATTTGCTTTGTCTCGTACCCTTGACGTAATGGTTGCTCCAACGACGATTGCGAGAGCGATCAATGCTGCAGCCATAACGACTGTTGTCGCACTCACCTCTCCTCGATCGACATCTAGTTCGGCTGATGCAGTAAATCGAATCCAGTAGTACTGCCATATGTTTTTAAGTGATGACATTTTCTATTGCCTCTTTCGTTTAGTTGGTGAATCTGTCGAGCAATCTGTTGCTCGCTTAAATGTGTGTGCTGGTCTGCTGGATGTGCGGAATTGAGTAAACATTTACAATCCACCGACAATCAATGTGACTGCGGGATATCCGATCAAAACGATGAACGCCAAGAACAGCAACACCATTGGCACACCCATGCGCTCCGTGGATGAATTTGCAGCCGCCTCAATCTCGCTCATCTGGCGATGTCGCAGTGACTCTGCTTTCGCTGACAGAGATGATCGAATACGCGCGCCATGCTCGCCCGCCAATTGCACGCTGCCCGCGACCTCAACAACTTGCGTGAGATTAAATCGCTCCCCTAGCGCAGCAAGTTCGACCCAAGGTGAATGATGTGAACTGCGGGCACGAACAAGCGCATTTCGAAGTTGCTCGAAAGCCCAGCCATCACCAGCATCGGCAGCAGCCAACAATGCTGTCTCGGTACCAGCACCGCCAGCAAGCAAAACATTAGTGAGATCAAGAAAACTTGAGAAAGCATGCAAAAAACTTTTGCGTCGTCGCTGGGCGGTATTTCGCAACATGCGATCAGGTAATACAAAACCCAGAAGCCCACCAATAATTGAACTCAACAACAGCAGGCTCGTAGAAGGACTGCCACCTATTGTCGTGATCAATGCACCACATGCAATCGGGGAAAAACAACCGACCAGACCACCGACCAGTTTTTGTACGACCATATCTTGAGCCACTCGCTCGGTGAGCGCCAAGTCTGTGCGATGTCGATCACTTGTTCGTTGATGCAGTTGTGCTTTTACTTTTGGAAGCGTGACACTGAGAACATCTCGACAACGTTGTGTGGTGGCTGGCAATGTCACTATGACTAGCCCCAACCCAATGCACAGCCCTGCTAAAGCAACTGTGATCATCCCGCAACCCTTACTCGTCGACGTACAAATCGCTCTGGAACTTCGATCTGTGACATTGCGTGCATCATTACAACCGCAACTACAAATGTCATCAAAATCATTGACAAAACAAGTTGCCCTTCAACCGATTCATAGGGCTGTAAATAGTCTCGATTAAAGATGAACAGTCCGCCCACGAATGTGGAAATCACTCCAGTGATGATGCGCACTGCACTTCGAGTTCGCGAACGCCCCACCCACACTCTGCTACGCATTCGGCTTTCATCTCGTGCACATTGGGCCAGATGACCGAGCAGCACGCCAATATCTCGAGCCTGATGCTGGGTGGCAGTCACTAGTGCCGCTGCAACAAAATCGGCAGTCGGATGATCTACGTCTTCGGCAAA
Source organism: Ilumatobacteraceae bacterium (assembly GCA_044361815.1). Classification (GTDB taxonomy): domain Bacteria; phylum Actinomycetota; class Acidimicrobiia; order Acidimicrobiales; family Ilumatobacteraceae; genus UBA3006. The sequence continues at coordinate 13,133 of JBIKID010000011.1, forward strand.
ACGTCGTAGTCCGTCGGTGAGTGATCCATATGACATAAACGCTGCAAGTCGCTCGACAGCTTTGATTATCGGAAGTGGAGCGTGTTGAGCTGTGGCGATGATTGCTTGTTCTAAACCATGTGCACCCGCAAGTGTGTCGCGCAACTGTTCAGTCCATGATGCAATTGCATCGACCAACTCTTGTTCGTCCCGGTGCTTTACGGGACGACGGCCGATGCCGGGTGTTGCACCAGCCACCGCCCCTGCAGCAAAAGCGATTACTACCCACCCACTCGCGACGTACACCACTAAGGCAATTGCTGGAACCATCAGTAACTGCCATCTCCATACAAAACCTGAACTTGAAACGGAAGTAGGCGAAACAAACAGTGACGAAAGCCCACGCCCGCCACGAAAGGCGGCATTGAGAACAAAAACGCCGAGACCGACAATTGCGCCCAGACACGTAATAAGCAACACACTCATGAAGCGTTCTCAATCTTTTGCACGCTGGATATGCGAGTGCCCAGCCCATGTGCTGCAAGAAGTTTGCGGGTGTGTTCTCTTAACGGGAAACCAGTTACAAGACCATCTTCAGTGTTGAGATGAAAGATTTCATTAGAAACAATGATTGAACCTTCGCTGTCAACTACTTCGCGAACTGATGTGACACGACGTATTGAGTCAGTGTTATCAATGTAGACAACAAAGTGAATCGCGCTCGCAACAAGCAGGTTTACCGTCTCGACTGGCAAACCCGTTGACGCCATCGAAACATATGCGGCCAACTTGGGAAATACTGACCTTGTGCTATCGGCGTGCATCGTGCACATTGAGCCGTTATTGCCCTGACTCATTGCCATCAACATTGGAAATGCCTCGGCTCCGCGCACTTCACCAACAATCACACGATCAGGATCCATTCGCAACGCCATGCGTGTGAGATCGGCGAGGGTGATTTCACCGCGTCCTTCAATATTGGCTGGACGTGACTGCAGTGCATCGTGATCTGGATGTAAGTCTTCAAAACGATCAAGACCAAGTTCATATGCATCCTCAATTGTGACGATTCTCTCACTTGCACTTACTTCGTTAATGAGCGCACGCAACAGTGTTGTCTTTCCTGATCCCGTTCCACCAGCGATCACGATGTTTCGCTTGGCGCTCACTGCAGCTGCAAAAAAATCTTCTAGTGTCTCGTCAAACAACCCACGCAAGTGCAATTCATTCAACGTGGATATCTCGAAACGATGCCTGCGAATTACCAGACTCGGCCGAGCAGAAACTTCCATCGTTGCAAACAATCTCGAGCCATCAGGCAGTTGCAGGTTGAGTTCGGGGGTGGCTGCGTCAAATCGCCTTTCTGTCCTACCCATTCGTGTCGCTGCCCGACGAATCAATTCGACCAATTCATCATCAGTATCAACAACCGGTGCAACCATCAGCCGAGTTCCATTGCGCAACTTCACCCAAGCTGGAGCACAACCACGCACGTGAATATCGCTTATCTCGGGATCATCTAATAAGGATTGCAAACGACCGAGACCTAGCACTTGTGCGATAGCGGCATTAGCAAGTTGTTGTTCCTGTAAATCCGACAATGGAACCCGACCTTCTTGGCGACGAGATGTACCCAATCGGGCGCATTCGGCTTGTGCAGCGCTTCTGGCGAAGTCCCACTCTTGGGCAACGAGCAGATCGGCATTGCCTTGGGCTCGTCGAAAGATGCGTTCATCCGCAAGCGCTTCGCCTACTCGCGTTGCGAGCGCAGCCACCAACAGAGTGTCAGGAAGAGCGTTATTGATTTCGTTCTGCAGTTGTAAAACGGTCACGGTTGCACGCCCACTGCAACATCGCTCAGCAATGCAACATGCACCTTGCCAGCACCAGCAATGGCCAAAGCAAGATCAATTGGCCCACGCAAAGTAATCACTGCTGCACTCAGTGAATTGTCAGGTTGCACGATTGACCACACGGTCACCACTTGGCCGTAGAGAACAGGTGGAAGTGCGCCACCACTCGAATCATCTGATGCAAACACCAGATGCACTCGATCGCCATCGGCAAGTGCAGGAGGGAAGTCTCCGACTTCGACCGCAGTTGATGTGAGTGCCTCACCTCTCGCAAGCGGATCTCGAACCTGCAACATCGATGGATGAATTGGCGTAGATGGACCAACATCATTAGCCATTGATTTACCGACCAGCGATTGTGCATCACCCGCTTGGACAAATGATCTACCCGACTGCTCTGAAAGTTCCATCGCCATTAAGTCACCAGGAGTAATGACATGGCCACGGGAAAGAACATGTGACGCAGATACAACTGTGATGGTGTTTGTCGCTGACTGAAATAGCAATAGTGAGCCAAGTGCTCCACCGATCACGAGAGCAATACCTATCGCCATCTCAGGTACGCGTTGTTTACGCACAGACCTTGCAGATTGCTGAAGCAAATTGGGCGAAGCACCAGAATTTACGTTCGTACTTGGTCGCACCCTTGTAAGCACATTAAACATTCCTTGATTCATGTGGATTACTCCTTGGCTTGTTTGTTCTTGTGCCACCATGTGTACGGAGGATCAGTAGAGCGGACATATTTTCTTGGATTCCACTCCTGCTCTCAAGAAATCGAATTACAAAACTGACATTTGATGGTCTTGGCGCCAAGCCCTGGCGTAGCCTTATAAGCAATGTCAACCACGGTCCCAACTACTCCTCCAGCTGTACTGCCTGTAGCTAATGACCCCTGCTGGTGCGGCAGCGGTCGTAAGTACAAGCGTTGCCACAAGCAATTAGACGGTCGCGTTGTACCGCACGCAGTGAGCCCACGCAGAGAAGTGCCAGCACACATCGTGCGGCCGCCATATGCCGAAACAGGCAAGGTGCAGCGTTGGCAAGAATCTGCCGTGAAGACACCAGAGATCATTGAGAAGATGCGAGTGGCCGGAAAAATGGCTGCCGAGGTTTTGAAATTGGCGGGAGATTTTGTACGTCCCGGTATTACTACCGACGAGATCGATATCTATGTGCACAACTTGTGCATCGAACGCAATTCATATCCGAGTCCACTGAACTATTCGGGTTATCCAAAGAGTGTGTGCACGTCGGTCAACGAAGTTATTTGTCACGGAATACCTGATGCGCGAGTGTTGCTCGATGGCGACATCATCAACCTTGACGTCACGTGTTATTTCAATGGCGTCCATGGCGACACCAACGCAACATTTGCTGTTGGCGACATCGACCAAGAAAACAAGAACCTGATTCATGTGACTGAAGAGTGCACGTGGCGCGGTATTGAAGCCGTTGTGCCAGGTCGTCCATTAAGCGACATTGGTAAAGCGATTGAGACGCGTGCAAAGCAAGACAAGCTCGGTGTCGTTCGCGCATTTATCGGGCATGGAATTGGCGAGCAGTTTCACACCGACATTCAGGTGCTGCACTATTACGACTCGCAAAACAACACGATCATGCGACCAGGAATGACATTTACGATTGAACCAATGATCACGCTTGGCACTTGGCAACACCGAATGTGGAATGACGACTGGACCGCGGTCACTGCAGATGGCAAGCGCACTGCGCAGTTTGAACACACCGTGCTTGTGACCGACACGGGTGTTGATGTGCTGACCGGAGGCCCAGGGGCTGCGTCGCCAAACGCGCCGTGGAAGCGTTAACGAAACATGATTGACGCAGTCGACGTAGAGCGATACTTGCGTTTTGACCGTAGTAATTGGGCCGAGTTGCGCGCGCAGACGCCGCTGACTTTGCACGAAAAAGATCTTGAAGCATTACGCGGCATTAATGACCGCATTGACTTGGAAGAAGTTGTGGCCATCTATTTGCCGCTCACTCGCCTACTCAATTTGTATGTGAGCGCCACACAAAACTTGCACCGTGTTGCCGCAACATTTTTGGGAACCATTTCGCCAAAGATGCCGTACGTCATCGGCATTGCTGGCAGTGTTGCAGTTGGCAAAAGTACCTCCGCCCGTATCTTGCAAGCGTTGCTCACTCGCTGGCCAGAACACCCGCGTGTTGAGTTGATCACCACCGACGGATTTTTGTATCCAAACGCTGTGCTCGAGAGTCGCGGGATCATGAACCGCAAGGGCTTCCCCGAGAGCTACGACACCAAGCGCCTCGTGCAGTTTCTGCGCGAGATTAAGACTGGCATGCCAGATGTTTCGGCACCGGTGTATAGCCACATCGAATACGACATCGTTAAAGGTGACAGCCAAGTGGTGCACCAACCAGACATTTTGATTGTTGAAGGTCTTAACGTCTTGCAGGTTGGCAGCGATGCAATGGAGTTTGTGAGCGACTACTTTGACTTTTCGATCTACATTGATGCCGTCGAGAGCGACATTGAAAATTGGTACATCGAAAGATTCTTGGCACTACGACAGACCGTGTTTAGTAATCCCAACAGTTTTTTCACACACTTTGCGCAACTGACGGACGAACAAGCAATTGAAGTGGCCCGCGGTATTTGGCGCGAGATTAACGGCAAGAACTTGAGCGACAACATTGCGCCGACTCGTGCTCGTGCTTCACTGGTGATGCAAAAAGATGCAAACCACCGTGTTACTGAAGTGCATTTGCGCAAGCTGTAATAACAGCGCTTACTTCTAGCGAGAAATACTCGCCAACCAATCTGGAAAGTCCGCCAGTTTTGCAATCTCAACGAAGCGATCACCGGCCGTTGGCACACTCTCTGATTGATCGAGTTCCCACAAGATTTCGTAGGGAACGTATGCACCAAACCCACCAATAGCAAGTATCGGCATGATGTCGCTGTGCAGCGAATTTCCAACCATACAAAAGTGATGTGGATCGATATCGAGACTTGAAAGCACGCGTCGATATGTAGCCGGATCTTTTTCGAGAACGATCTCAACATGATCGAAATAATGTGCGAGCCCACTTGTCTCAACCTTGCGAGTTTGGTGCACGAGGTCACCTTTTGTGATCAGCACCACTCGGTGAGTTTGTGCAACTTTGCTCAACACATCGGCAACACCTGCAAACAACCTGACTGGTTCGGTGAGGTGCTCGCGCACACCGTGCAAAATCTCTTGCAAAACATCAACAGGAACAGTTCCGTTGGTGATTGAAATTGCAGCCTCAATTGCTGAGAGCCCAAACGACTTGACGCCATATCCGTATGTGCTGATATTGACACGTTCGGTTGCAACCAATGCCGACTTGATATCGATACCAGTCGGCGCATAAGGAGAAACTAAATCGACGAATCGATTTTCGTTGTGTCGAAACGTGTCTTCGCTAAACCACAGCGTGTCATCGGCATCAAAACCAATCGCATCAAAATGCTCGATGCCCGACATGACTAACGGTGTAGGGCGTTGAGATAGTTGTAGACAGTGATGCGCGAAACACCCATCGCATCGGCAACGTCTTCAACTGCGCGTCGCACAGTGAATGCGCCACGTTCGTCAAGTAAGCGAATTGCAGTTTGTTTTTCATTTCGCGACAGTTGCGAAAGCCGCGCACCAAGTTCGCGCTCCACTCCCTCAATGATGCGGTCGAGGGCACCGTGCAATGCAGGCAGTCTCACACCAGCGATTGTCGTGCCTTCCCACACCAACGGGATATCACCCGCAATGAGAGCATCCGCTGCAACAAGCTCTGCACCAGTTGCCTTGAGCAATGGTGTAACAGAAGCGATCAGTGGATGATTAGGAATCGTCATGCAACGCCAACGTCAACACTCACGTATGTTGCGCCATTTCCGTATGCGGCGCGCATGAGTTCTGCGATTGCTTCCGGCAACTGTTCTTTCGTTACTGAAAATGATGAACCGAACGGACCAAAGTCAACACTCAGACCACAACGCTCAACCGCGGCAACGGCTGCAGTGACGTGGGCACCTGGGGAGCCTTCTACGAATGGTTCAACAGTGAACTCGACGTTCAACATGATGCCTGCCTTGTCTTTGGTTGGAAATCTCAATAATACGCACCACTCACACATTTTCGGCTGTGGGACGAGAAGCACTGGTGTGCCTACCATTGTCCCATGGCTTCGACACCAAAATTCCAACCAGCAAACGAACGACATGGAGCGACAACCGCTGTAGTTGATCAGGCCAAAGGAACGCTTGAGTACGCCCGCGCAATTCGGCGCGACCTCCACACCTGGCCAGAAATTGGTTTGGATTTGCCGAAAACACGAGACCGCGTGTTGACGGCTCTTGAGGGTTTGCCACTCGACATCACACTGCACAAAACAACAAGTGGTATTGCTGCCCTCTTAACGGGAGACAAGCCAGGACCAACAGTGATGCTGCGCGGTGACATGGACGCACTTCCAATGCCCGAAGACACTGGGCTCGAGTTTTCGTCGCGCGTAGAAAATGCAATGCACGCATGCGGACACGACACCCACGTGGGCATGCTCGCTGGTGCAGCACGTATGTTGAGCGAGCGCAAAGCCGACTTGCCAGGTCGTGTGTTGTTTATGTTTCAGCCGGGCGAAGAGGGTTACGGTGGCGCCGAATACATGCTTGATGAAGGAATACTCGACGTGCCAAAGCGCGCTGATGGTTCTGCTTCGCCAATCACTGCCGCTTACGCGATCCACATCACATCTTCGATGCCTGCAGGATTTCTTGGCACTAAAGGTGGCCCAATCATGGCATCGAGTGATCGACTCGACATCATCATCACTGGAAAAGGTGGTCACGCATCAGAACCTTTTCGCACGCTCGACCCTGTGCCTGTTGCAAGCGAAATTGTGATGGCACTTCAAGCACTGGTCACACGCCGTCACGATATTTTTGATCCAACAGTTGTCACTATCACTCGCATGATTGCTGGCACTGCATACAACGTGATTCCTGAAACTGCTCGACTTGAAGGAACCATTCGCGCAGTAAGCGCAGCAACTCGGGCCAAGGTGCACGAAGGTATTAGGCGCATTGCAGAAGGCATTGCCAATGCACATGACATGAATGCTGAAGTGATTATTGAACTTGGATACCCAGTCACTGTCAATGATGGTCCGTCAGCCGACTTTGCACTTGACATCGCAGAGTCAATTGTTGGGCCAACACAAGTTGCAAAATTTCCAAACCCAGTGATGGGTGCCGAAGATTTCAGTTATGTTCTCGAAAAACTTCCAGGTGCAATGCTGTTTCTTGGCGGAACACCAAACGGTGTTGACCCGCGCAAAGCGCCGCCGAATCACTCGAACCGAGTTGACTTTGAAGAAGATGCAATGACAACTGGTATGGCGTTGTATACGTCACTCGCCTTGCGCACTCTTGGCGTAATGCTCGACTAATCGGTTTACGACACACATGACTCGCGGTTCAGATAGCTCTCAATCGGGTGGTCAGCGCCCCCTGCAAGGCATACGGGTACTCGATTTCACACGCGTTCTCTCTGGTCCACATGCAACACGAATGCTCAGCGATCTGGGTGCCGAAGTCATCAAAGTTGAGCCACCAGTTGGTGACATGACTCGGTTTGCAATGCCACGAGTCAATTCATTGTCGTCGTATTTCATTCAACAAAATGTGGGCAAGAAAAATATTTCGCTCGACATGACAAAACCACAAGCAGTTGAACTGCTAAAGAAACTTGCGAGCCATTGTGATGTTGTAATTGAAAACTTTCGGCCTGGTGTCATGCGCAAGATGGGTCTTGACTACGAAACTCTTTCGCAATCCAACCCACGTCTGATCTACACATCAATAACTGGATATGGAGCAACCGGCCCGTGGACAACGCGCCGCGCCTACGCGCCAGTTGTCAATGCCGAGTCGGGAATCACGAAGCATCAAGGCGACGTGCGGGGTGGGCAATACGCAAATGATCCGCATAGTCATGGCGATGTATACACAGCGCTCGAAGCAGCGAGTGCGATCTTGGCTGCTTTGTATCAGCGTGAGCAAACTGGCATTGGCCAATACATCGATGTGTCAATGGCCGAGACGATGTTGTATGTGAATGAACACGCACACAACCAATTGTGGACAGGTGTCGAACCGGACGGTGAAATTCGTTCGTTTCAACCCGCCGACTACCCCGTGCTCACTGTTGCAGACGGATCAATGGTCGTTGTGAGTGGTCACCCAGCAGAGCGTGGCACTTTCGATTATTTCGTCGCAGCAATGCAACAACCCGAATTGCTCAGTGATCCACGATTTGGTGACGTCGCAACACGACTCGAACATTTCGATGAGCTCATGGACATTATGAGAGCGTGGGCAAAAACTGTTCCCACAAGTGACGAGATTGAAAACCGACTTTCACAACACCAACTTGCAGTTGGAAGATTGCGAAGTGTGAGCGAGTTGGCAGAGACAGAGTGGGCACATGAGCGCGACGCTGTCGTCTTAGTCAGTGATCGTGGCGATGGCACAGTGCGCATTCCAAATAGTCCGTGGCATTTCTCTAGCTCTGACACCACAACACAAGGTGACGCCAAATATCGTGGCGAAGACAACCGAGCGATCTTTTCAGAAATTGCCGGATTGAGTGGCGAAGAAATTGCGCAACTCGAAAATGACGGCGTGCTTGTGAGCAGAGGCCCAAGCAAACGTTAACTAGCGACCAGAGTGGCCAAACCCGCCGCCGCGATCTTCGCCATCAAGACTGTCCATTTCATTCCATTCGATGGTTTCAATACGTTGAATCAATAATTGCGCAATGCGATCACCGCGCGTTACTAAATAGTCCACAGTCGGATCGGTGTTGATCATCACCACTTTGAGTTCGCCGCGATAGCCGCTGTCGATAATGCCTGGAGTGTTGACAAGTGTGATTCCGTGCTTGAGAGCCAAACCACTGCGAGGCACAACAAATCCTGCAAACCCGAGGGGAATGGCAATTGCCAAACCTGTGGGCATCAGTATTCGCCCACCTTTGGCTGGAATGATTGCGTTCTCGCGTGCATGTAGGTCTACGCCCGCATCCCCATTGTGGGCTGTGGCTGGCAGTGGCAAATCGGGGTCGAGGCGCTGGACTGCGACCGAAAGTGGCTGATGAGTCATACAGCGACAATACGCCTAGATTGCATGGCGTGCTGGTGTGGATGGATCTCGAGATGACTGGGCTTGACCCGGAAACTGATGTGATCGTAGAAATCGGCACCCTGATTACCGACGACAACTTGGTGATCATCGCCGAAGGCCCCGATCTTGTTATTCATCAACCCGACTCGGTTTTGGCCGTCATGCAACCAATCGTGGTCGAGATGCACACCAAGTCTGGGTTGCTCGAAGCCATTAAGTCTTCAACGGTGACGTTGGAAGAAGCCGGCAAAGCGACACTCGAATTTATTGCGTTGCATGTGCCAGAAGCAAGATCAGTGCCGCTGTGTGGAAACTCGATTGGCACCGACCGACGTTTTCTTGCAAAGTACCTTCCAGAAATTGAAAACTATTTGCACTACCGCAGTGTTGACGTGTCGAGCATTAAAGAACTCTCAAAGCGTTGGTACCCGAAGGTTGGGATTGACCGCCCGAATAAAGGCGGCTCACACCGTGCGATGGATGACATTAAGGAAAGTGTTCGCGAGTTGCAGTTTTATCGTGACAAATTGTTTGTGACTGAAGTTGTAAACAAAACCAGTCAGGCCTGAGTGCAAGTGTGAGCGAAAAGGTCTACACCAAACAAGAGCAAGTTCCTGCAACTGCAGAGATCACCGAAGTTGCGCCAAACATATTGCGTACTCAACTCCCTATCGACATGCCGGGTCTTGGCCACGTCAATATGTATGTGCTCGAAGACTCGCGTGGAGTTGCTGTTGTTGATCCTGGTTTGCCCGGCAAGGCCACATGGCGAGCAATCAATAGTCGGCTTGCCGAGATCGGTGTGCCACTGAAGCGTGTTCACTCCATCATCGTGACCCATAGTCACCCAGATCACTTCGGTGGCGCTGGCCGACTTCGTGCCGAAACCGGAGCAGACATCATTACGCACGAAAGTTTTCGAATGTTTTTTGATCCAACTGAACCAGACGATGTCGATGTTGAGACCGTGGCTGCTGCTCCGCGCATTCCATTTGGTGAAACACCATGGGGTGGGCCTGGTCACTCATTGCCGTGGCGGCGCAAGATGTATTACAAAGGTTCTAGCCGTTTCCCCACGTTGTTTCGTGCACCAAAACCAACGGTTCGACTTGCCGAAGGAGAACGAATTTCACTCGCAGGGCGCGAGTGGATGGCCATTCACACGCCTGGTCACACCGAAGATCATCTCTGTCTGTTCGACCCAGAAGCTGGCGTAATGCTGTGCGGTGATCATGTTTTGCCAACGATCACGCCGCATATTTCAGGCATGAGCAAAAATCTTGATCCTCTTAAAGGTTTTTTTGATTCGCTCGACAAGGTTGGGGCATTTGGCTCACAAGTCAACATCTCACTGCCCGCTCATGGACTGCCTTTTGCAAATCTTGCATTGCGCTGCGACCAGATTAAAGAGCACCACGTGGGCCGACTCGACAAGTTGCGCGTGGTTGCAAGCGAACTCGATAAACCTCTTACGGTCACCGAATATTCGGGTCACCTGTTTTCGCCTCGGGCACAAGGCACGATGGCTGACAGCGAAACATACGCACACCTCGAGCACCTGCGCATTGCCGGAGAGTTTGGCTACAAGGTGCGTGAAGGCATTCGCGAATACAGTCGCACTAAATAGAACGCGAGACGTAAGTAGTTTCGTTACAGCGAGACAAGCTGCGTCACCGCAGCAACTCGGTTATCGCCCAGCACGTGTCGCAACACCACACGATCACCGAGATCTTGCGTCACGATACGCACTTCGTCACCTGGGTCGACTGCCAAGTGATGCTCGACAGTTGCATGCAAAGGTGCGCGGCGCGCATCACTGTGAGTAGATAAATACTCTTCGAGCGCAATCCAATATGACGCGTTGTTCATGTGCCCAACTGCATCCATGTCGGCAAATCGCACTGGCCACGCTTCGCTTGTTGCACCAGGTGCATCAAGTGGTGGCAATGATTTTCCAATTAAGAAACTAGAACGAATCTTTCGACCTGCACTTGCTTCATCAATCATCTGTAAAAAGTCTGCGGGCAACGGTGTTGGTTTCATTGTTTGCATATCAACATGCACCCACAACGCAGCAGACTCAATGCGCGCACCATCACTAGACGTAATTGTTGTGCGACGCTCGGCCCAATGCGAGCCGTAACCACCACACCAAGTTTTTACTGAAACATCTTTCATATACAACGGAAACTGATGCACCCATATTTCGGTGCGACGCACCACCCAACCGTGGATGTCGGAATACGCGCCGTCGACCGCATCGTCGTTGGCAATGTCCTGCAAATAGCGCGCAGTGGCGTCAAGACGCAGCCGCCCCTTTGGGGTCACATCGCCGAGTCGGACCCTGCGTTCAGTGCCGAAAACCCTGCCATGACTTGGCATTTCAACGGGGTTTGTAGGGCGCCACATGATGCTCAGACCCTATAGGGCATTGGGTCTTGCGGGTATTCACATTAAATCGCTTGCAAATGGCTCGCGAAGGTGGTTTGCTACATATCCCATGTTGCAACACGCCAATACCCGTAGCAATTCGTCAGCACTTGTTGCTGGCGCGCGCGCGTTTGCGACCGTGGCCGTAACAGCCGCAATCACCAGCCGTTATTCACGCTGGTTTGATATGCAGGCCGGAGTCGCGAAGTATTCGAAAGATTTCACGAAGCGCCCGGTCAAAGGCCTCCTGGGGATCCAGACGTAACAGATTTCACGTCGGAGAACGCCAAGAGGCCGCTGGGAGAAATCCCGGCGGCTTTTTTATTTCCCCCCAAAAAGTGTTCTCCGACGTGAAGCCAATCCAAACAAAAACAAAGCAATGAAAGGAACAGAAAAATGCAAACACTGATAGCACCAGAAGAACAACACGAAACACTCGTGTTGTCGGCCAAACGATGCAGTGACGGCAACGGAACGTTGTCGTACCTGTTCTTTTCGGAAGAGTTTGTTGATATCCAGCGCGCCAAGGCTGTGTGTTCGAAGTGTTCATCGCAGGCTGAGTGCTTGCTCGGAGCACTCGATCGCGCAGAACCATGGGGTGTCTGGGGCGGAGAGCTCCTCGAAGAAGGTCGTATTTGTGCAACAAAGCGACCACGTGGCAGACCAGTAACGCGCAATATACGTGTCACCGTTGTTGACGAAGTGCCAATCCCCCGGCACCTCGTGGCATAAGACACCTACAAGGGGCATGAAAACGCTCTAGTAAAGTGTTTTCGTGCCCTTTTCCCCTCCACAACAACGCAAGTTGTTGATCGCTGTTGTCGTGCTGGTTGTCAGCGTCGGCGGTGGCTGGTTGTGGAGTCGAGTATCCGAACCAACTCTCGATGCACGCTTAACAACACCGGGTGAAGTGCCATATCCAACGATTGCAACCAACAATGCGGTTGCAGGCATGAGCCTCCCCACAGCATCGCTGCTGACTCTCGACGGTAAGAAGATTGACTCAAGCGAACTCATTGGCAAACCACTGATTCTCAATTTTTGGTACTCCACGTGCGAGCCGTGCCGCCGCGAGATGCCAGTGCTGGCCGCAAGCGCCGATACTCATAGTGCCACCGTTCGGTTCGTTGGCATCAACATGAATGACTCCATCGAAACAGCAACAGCATTCGCTGAAAAATACAATGTTTTGTACGACATCATGTTTGATTCATCTGGTTCATTTATCAGCGATCTAGGTGTTGCAACAGCCCCGATGACACTGTTTGTGGATCCTCAAGGAGTGATTGTCGACCAAGTGGCAGGAGAAATCACTGCCGAAAAACTTGAGTCACTGATTACCAAGTGGTTTGCACAGTGATCGCTTCAGTCGTGTTGGCTATCGAAGGCAACTTTGCGTACAGCTTTATGCTCGGAATTCTCGCTGCAGTCAACCCATGTGGTTTTGTTTTGCTTCCCGCATACCTGCTGTATTTTTTGGGCATCGATTCGGCCAACCCTGCTGCACAACGTGCACCGATTCGTCGTGCGCTGCTCGTCAGTGCTGCAGTGTCGAGCGGGTTCATGCTCGTCTTTCTCATCATTGGCACCATCTCTCGGCTGTTCACTCAGTGGATTGAACTCAATGCCAAATATGCCGGGCTCCTCATCGGTGTCGCGTTGGTTGTGATGGGTCTTGCGATGCTCGCGGGCTGGAAACCATCGTTTATCACCCCGTCAATCGGTGGAGAACGAGACCGTTCACTACGCGCAATGTTTATTTTTGGAATCGCTTACGCTGTCGCGAGTATTGGCTGCACCATTGGTTTTCTCACCACAGCAATTTTTGGCTCCATCGGATTAAACGGGTTTGCATCCGGCGTAATCAGCATCGTGTTGTATGGCGTAGGTATGGGGCTTCTCGTGAGCACATTGACTGTCACGCTTGCAGTTGCACAGGGCGGACTCTTGCGAGTGTTGAAAAACGGTTTGCGCTACATGGACAAGGTTGCTGCTGGTTTCATTGTGCTCACCGGCATGTATCTCACTTGGTACTGGTATGTCGCAGTATCCGAACGTTCATCGGCTGGCAATGTCACCCAAAATATTGAGGGTTGGCAATCATCTGTTGCCAA
>JBIKID010000070.1:0-8195 GCA_044361815.1 Ilumatobacteraceae bacterium
TGCAACAAGCAAGATTTCGTCCCAACCACCCTGATGAGCAAGCACCCCCGTATCGTAGAGGCGAGCAAACGAATCGGAGAACTTCAGTGACAATGCGAACGCAGGTAGAAGAAACAATCGAAGTGATTCGGCCAGCTCTCCAGGCCGACGGCGGCGACATCGTGCTGCAAGAAGTTGATGAAGTAACGGGAATCGTGAAAGTAACTCTGGTTGGAGCCTGTGGCACTTGCCCGGCATCGGACCAAACTTTGAAAGCCGGCATCGAGAGAATTATGCGTGACCGTGTTGACGGCGTCACCGAGGTCGTGGCGGTATAACTGGTGGCATCCCGCGTCACTGATCCAACTGCGCTTTTTGCGAGTGCAGTAAACGGTGATCGTGGTTCGCTTGCACGTTTGTTGTCGTTGATTGAGCGCGGTGGCGATGATGCGCGCACAATTGGCAGACTCACGTATCCAAAGAGCGGCAATGCGTACACCGTGGGAATTACTGGTGCACCGGGTGCCGGCAAGAGCACACTCACGAGCGCAGTGATCGGACACTTGCGCGCACAAGATCTCAATGTTGCCGTGCTTGCAATCGACCCGTCTTCACCCTTTACTGGCGGCGCGATTCTTGGTGACAGAGTGCGCATGCAAGATCATGCAACCGACACCGGTGTGTTTATTCGCAGCATGGCAACACGCGGACATCTTGGTGGATTGTCGCTTGCAACAACAGAAGCAATTCGTTTGTTGGATGCAGTTGGTTGCCCGTGGATTTTGGTTGAGACTGTTGGTGTTGGCCAAGTGGAAGTAGAGATCGCAGGCAAAGCAGACACCACGGTTGTTGTTGTTAACCCAGGTTGGGGTGACGCGGTGCAAGCCAACAAGGCTGGTCTCATGGAGATCGCGGATATTTTTGTGATCAACAAAGCTGATCGCAAAGGTGCTGACGAAACGCGACGCGATCTTGAGGGGATGCTCGATCTTTCAGACCTTGCGCATGATGCATGGCGACCACCAATTTTGCAAACCACTGCAACATCGGGCGAAGGCATAGAAGAACTGTGGAATACGGTTGCACAACATCGCGAGCACAGCACCACGACTGGTTTGCTGCAGCGCCGCCGATCATTTCGATTGCGCGAAGAATTGCGCGAGATTGTGGAGCGCAGGCTTGAGCACCGAGCACGTGAAATCTGCTCGGGTAGCGAGTGGGATGCACTGCAAAACAAAGTGCTCGAGAATCAACTTGACCCGTGGACTGCGGCTGATGACATGCTGAAAGGCATTAAGGCCTAAGAGTCAATGAAGTTTCGTCTTGAACCAGAAGTTCGTCCTGTCGTTACATCGGCTTTGGCATTGAGTGGGGCAGTAGGCGTTTTTGCTTTGGCATTTGGTGTGCTCGCGGTTGGCGCAGGCGCAAATGTGTGGCAAGCGTGTGCATTGAGCTTCTTTACATTTACTGGTGCATCACAAATGTCGGCAATGACCGTGATTGGCACTGGTGGTTCGGTGGGCGGCGCACTCGGTGGCGCGTTGTTGCTCGCAGGTCGCAACGGTGTGTACGGCCTTGCACTCTCGCCATATTTCAACGAGTCGCTAGGTAAAAGATTGCTCGCCGCACACTTCGTAATCGATGAGACAACAGCGATGATGACAGCGCAAACAAATCCGCGTTTACAAAAGATTGCATTCTGGACAACAGCGATCGCACTTTTTTCATTGTGGAACTTGGGCACGTTGCTCGGCGCAGTGTTGGGGAGCGCGATTGACCCACATACGTTTGGACTCGATGTTGGTTTCACCGCTGCATACGTAGCGATGTTGTTTCCTCATCTCAAAACAGTCAACGGTCGTTTCGCTGCTGCTGGTGGCGCACTGATCAGCGTGGTGCTTGCACCATTTGTACCAATTGGTCTGCCGATTTTGGCTTCTGGACTCGCGATCTTTGTTGGCTTGCGCCCTACAGATTCATCTGCAGCTGCATCTACTACCGAGGAAGTGCAATGAATATGTCGTGGGCACTTGTGATCTGGCTATCCGTTGGTGCGTACGCATTCAAGATGCTTGGTTTTGTGGTTGTTGGTTCACGAAAACTGCCTGATGTGTTGTCGCGTTGCCTCATGTTGATTCCGGCCGCACTTCTTGCAGCGCTCATTTTCAACTCATCATTTACTGATGGTCAGTCGTATGCACTTGATGAGCGAGCCATTGGTTTAGGCGTGGCGATCATTGCGGCATGGCGCAAGTTGCCACTGATCGTTGTTGTCATTCTTGGTGCCGCTACAACGGCATTTCTGCGCGCCCTCTAATTGGGGCGTTTACTTAGGCAGCAACTTCAACGAGTTGCTTTAGCTTCTTTAGGTTGCGCTTCCAGATGCCTCGCATCACGAGCTTGCCGCCAACGAAAGAACCAATTGCGCCTCCAAGCCACCACGGGAAGATCAGTTCTTCGGCCCACGTAAATTTCGTGCGAGTGCCATTGTCGATCGGATCAAGTGTGAACTTGCCCGTGCCGGTCACAATGCCTACGTGGCGCACACCCATGACGCGCTCAGGAATCCATTCGGTGATTTCCATGCGATCGACAAGTTTGATGGGCCCCACTTTGGTGTCGCAAAAAAATGAAGTGCCTACGTCGCGGGTTTGCTCACCGATAAAGCGAATGGCGACGGCATCAGCCATCCAGTCAATGTGACGCTCGACTGGCTCGACAACTTCCCACACTCGCTTTGGTGTGGCGTGTAGATCAATGCTGACGCGAATTTTTCCCATGCCGAAAACGGTACTAGGAACTTGCCGATGGCGCGATGCCGTAGACGGTGATTTGTCGCACACTGCTGTCGTCAAAAACATCATGTGCATATGACGACCAGCGTTGTTCGACCACTAAGCCAGCCTCATCGGCCATCGCATCAACCTGGGCAACTGTTGCGTAACGCACGGAGTATGGGCGAGAGATGGTGGGTGCATCGCTAGAAACTTGAGTGAACACGCCGCTGATGACTTGTGCATCACGGTCGACTTGCCACCTGCTCAAAATCTCGCCAGTCGGGGTGTTTCGATGTGTCGCATCAGTCAACTGATCGGGGAGTGTTTCATTGGGCACGAAACAGTCGACGATGATGTGGCCGCCTGGAGTTAGGCAATGTGCAGATCGTTGTAAGCATTCGCGTTGCTCGTGTTCGGTAAGCAAATTGAAGAGCGTGTTGTAGGCAATGAGTACGACACCAAATGGGCCAAGTGGCATGTCGCGCACCATGTGCCCGAGGTGTGTTTCGACTAATGCGCCGTCGGGCTTTGCACGCAACTCATCGAGCATTGCTTGTGACGAATCGATGCCGACGACCTGTACTCCGTGAGTTGTGCCGGCTTGTGCAATCGGAATTGCGAGTCGTCCCGTGCCAACACCGAGTTCGAGCACCGCACCGCTATCGGCAAGTTGCAATACAAACTCGACGACGTCGGCGATGTTGTCGAGGTCGTGATACCAGTCGTCATAGATGTCGGCAAATACATCGCCGTACTGGTTGTGCGAATACTCCACGCCTCTATTCCACCACCTGCAGCGAATAAACCAGTAGTACCCTTGGGATGATGGTGACATACCTCGACCACGCGGCTTCAACGCCCATGCGCCACGAGGCAATCGAGGCCATGACACCTTTTCTCGACAACCTGTATGCCAACCCGTCTGGGTCGCACCGGTTTGCTCGGGTTGCGCGCAAAGCACTCGATGAAGCCCGCGATGTGGTGGCCGAAGCGCTGGGGTGCAATGCCGGTGAAGTGATTTTTACAAGTGGCGGCACTGAAGGTGACAACTCGGCAGTGTTGGGCACCGTGCGCAAATTGGGTGGAGTAGCAGTGTGTACTGCAACCGAGCATCATGCCGTGTTGCATTGTGTCGAGCACGTAGATGGCGTAGTCGTGAAAGTGAACAATGTTGGTTCTGTAGATCTTGATGATCTGGCACGAGTGTTGCAAGAGGCAACGCCAGACAAACCAATCACTGTGGTGTCGGTGATGGCAGTCAACAATGAAGTTGGCACAATCACACCAATGCGCGACGTTGCTCGCATCGTGCGCAAACATGCGCCGAACGCTTTGCTTCACACCGACGCCGTGCAAGCAGCATGCTGGCTTGACTTGCGTGAGATCACTCCGCTCGTTGACGCACTCTCGTTGTCGGCGCACAAATTTGGTGGACCAAAAGGTGTTGGCATCATGGTGTTGAAAGCCGGCAAACAACTCGAGCCAATGATCTTTGGTGGTGGACAAGAACGCGACAGGCGCAGTGGTACGCACAATGTTGCCGGCATTATCGGTGCAGCAACTGCATTGCATTTCACCGACATCACACGCGCCGACGAAAATGAGCGAGTCACCAAGCTGCGCGACCGACTTGTAGACGACATCGTTGCCGCATTGCCAGACGTGCTCGAAACCGTTCCGCGCGAACACCGCGTGCCTGGCGTTGCTCACCTGTGTATTAAAGGAATCGAAAGCGAAGCATTGCTGTTTTTGCTCGACCAAGCCGACGTGTGCGCATCTGCCGCATCGGCTTGCGCAAGTGGCGCGATGGAACCCTCTCATGTGCTCACAGCGATGGGCCTTTCGCGCGAGTGGACAAATGGCGCTCTGCGACTGAGCCTTGGCCACACCACTACTGATGCCGATATTGATACTGCTGTGAGCACCATTGTTGGCGCTGTAACGCAATTGCGTCGCTGACGCACCAGCCAAAGCCAATCCCCGTAGCCTTAACAGCATGAAAGTGCTCGTGGCCATGTCTGGAGGCGTCGATTCGTCGGTCGCTGCAGCTGAACTCAAAGATGCTGGTCATGAAGTAGTTGGAGTGACCATGCGCCTCTGGGGCGGCGAAAGCGACACCGGTTGCTGCTCGGTTTCCGACGTGGATGACGCGAGGCGCGTTGCACAACAACTGGGCATCGATCACTTGGTATTCAACTTTTCGGATGATTTCAACAAGCACGTTGTTGACCCATATGTGAAAGCGCACGTGGATGGCTTTACACCTAACCCATGCATCGAGTGCAACCGTCACCTCAAGTTTGATCGGCTGAGCGAGCGAGCACGTCTGCTTGGTTTTGATGCTGTCGCAACTGGTCATCATGCACGTATCGAAAAAGATGATGAAGGCACGATGCGACTCGCTCGCGGTGCCGATGATGCCAAAGATCAAAGTTATGTAGTGCACATGCTCGATCAAAAAGAGTTGGCCTACACAATGTTTCCTGTGGGGCATCTCACCAAAGCGCAAGTTCGTGACAGGGCAGTCGAATTGGGATTGCGCACTGCAACAAAACCAGACAGCCAGGACGTGTGCTTCATTAGCAAGACCGGTGGACGCGAGACTTTCTTAGGTAACCGCATTCCGTTTCGTCCTGCACAAGTAGTGAACGAAGATGGCACAACAGCGGGCAGAGTTGAAGCACTCGAGCTCGTAACGATTGGCCAGCGCAAAGGCCTTGGCTTGCCAGGTGGCGGACCAAAGCAATATGTAGTCGATATCGATACGCCAAATGCGCGCATCACAGTGGGCGACGAGTCAAAACTGTTTTGCACATCGGTTGTTGTCAACAACATTGTGTGGTCTGATGAGCAAGATGCACAACGATTGAGCGTCAACAACGACGTACTCGTGCAGTCGAGCGCTCATGGCGCGGCAATTCCTGCAACCGTTGAAGTATTAGGAATTTCGGAACTGCGTCTTACATGGCACGAACCTCAGCGCCGAATTGCTCCAGGCCAAAGTGTTGTGCTGTACGAAGTCACAAATAATTTTGTTGTTGCTGGTGGGATTGCTTGCGCAAACTAAAAGCGTTCGCGTTAGTCATCGGATTGTTAGGCGCAGCAGTTGTTGCGCAATCTGCACAGGCACAATCGTCATCGTTTCTTGAGAGGCGAGTGATCGGAACCTCGCTGATGGGCAGGCCAATAGAGGCCGTGCGACTCGGCACAAAAGGTGGAGTCGTAGTCGTTGTCGTTGGCGTGATTCATGGCAACGAAGAAGCTGGATTATTGATTACTGACACGCTGCAAGAGGCAGTGGTGCCGAACGGAATTGATTTGTGGATCATTCCCACCATGAACCCTGATGGCACCGCTCTCGATCAACGTGGCAATGCAAATCAAGTTGATCTCAATCGCAACTTTCCGTACAACTGGAAAAAGATGGGTAAGCCGGGATATTGGCAATATGCAGGCAAGAGCAAAGCGTCAGAGCCAGAGACCAAAGCTGTTGTTGCGTTTATGCGTCAGATCAAACCAGCCCTGGGCATTTGGTATCACCAAGATCTCAACATCATCTCGCCAGGAAAAGGACTTGAAGGCAAAATGCGCTCCACCTATTCGCGACTCACGGGCATACCGATCAAGCGCATTACGGGCGGCACCTATACAGGCGTTGCAGCCACTTGGCAGCGACGCAGCGTGAAAGACGGAATGGCCTTTGTCGTTGAACTAGGAGAAACGCTCAATTTGACCCAGGCAAAAGTGCATTCCAAGGCTGTGCTCGACATCGCGATGCTGTTGCGCGACGCTCCATCTAGCAAACTAGACAAGTGAAAATAGAGAAGAAGCGCGCCCTCATATTGATGGGCTTTGGTGTCGGTGCCGGTCTGCTCTCTGGCATGTTCGGTCTTGGCGGCGGCATCATCATTGTGCCCGGCCTCATGTTTGCACTCAAGATGGATCAGCGACTTGCTCACGGCACATCACTCGGCGGAGTATTTCTCATTTCTTGTGCAAGCTTCATGACCTACTGGACACACGGCGAAGTTGATTGGCATGTTGTGTTGTGGTTGGCACTCGGCTCGGTTTGCGGCTCACTCATTGGTGCGCGATTGTTGGCGACTTTGTCTAAACGCACACTGACTATTTCATTTATTGCAGTGCTAGTTATTGCAGGTGTCCGAATGTTTTTCAAGATTGACGCGTCGGGCATCATGGTGATCGATGCGGCTACTGCTGCTTGGCTCGTGTTCATTGGCGTCATCGTTGGCGCGCTTGCTGGAATGCTCGGAATCGGTGGTGGTCTAATGACGGTTCCGATTCTGGTTGTGCTATTTCATGTGTCGCCCGCTCTTGCCAAAGGCACGTCGCTCGCGGTCGTTATTCCCACTGCGTTTACTGGAACTCTGCAGAACCTTAGAAATAAGAATGCTGATTTAACGGCAGCTGGCATTGTGAGTGCTACCGGAATATTTTCGGCAATTGGCGGAAGCTGGCTCGCAACGCAAATGGATGATGTGATTTCAAACTTCTTGTTTGCAGTGCTCTTGATTGTGATTGCAACACGAATGCTTCTGCAGCTTCGAAAATCGAGCGCTACTGCAGCAGTCGAGGGTGTCGCGTAATTCATTGCAAGCGAGCAATGATTTCGGAATGCAATATTCCGTTGCTACTGATCGATGAGTCTGCTCGCCAGTCGGCAACACCAAATCGATTGGTGATGGTGCCACCGGCTTCTTGCACGATGGGGTAGATGGCTGCGTTGTCGTAGGGCTGCAAACCGATCACATCGACTGCAACATCAATTGCGCCCTGGGCGACGAGCATGTGTTGCCAAAAATCTCCGAAGCCGCGCGCACGTAATGCATCGGTTTGCAGTTGCACCAACTTGGGGATGCCACCAACTGCTTGCCAACCTGCATTGGGTGTTGTGCTCACGTGAGACTCGGCAATGGTTTGTGTTTTTGACACGCGTATACGTGTGGCATCGCGACCTGCATTTGAGAAGAAGGAGCCGCCGCCAGTAGTTGCCCACCAACGAAACCCCATCGCTGGAGCAGAGACCACACCCAACACGGGCACGCCGTTGTGCACCAATGCAATGAGCGTTGCCCACACCGGTACGCCGCGCACAAAGTTGGTAGTGCCATCAATCGGGTCGATGACCCACTGATACTCGGCATCGGTTGGCCCAGAAACTCCGTACTCTTCGCCAAAAATGCCGTATCCAGGCCTCTCGGCTGTAAACACTTCAACGATTGCCTTCTCTGTGGCACGGTCGATTTCGGTGACTTCGCTGTTATCGGCTTTACGCGAAACCCCGAATGATTGGGAATTAAAGCCCGTAAGACTTATCTGATCTGCAGCATCTGTTGCCCTGATAGCTGAGGCGAAATCTTCTTGCAAGTTCGCCACAACTAATCGTTACTTAATACGCGTAAAACGTGAGCAACTAAG
>JBIKID010000071.1:0-8157 GCA_044361815.1 Ilumatobacteraceae bacterium
GGCTCATCGCATCCTGGGGCTGAAGCAGGTCCCAAGGGTTGGGCTGTTCGCCCATTAAAGCGGTACGCGAGCTGGGTTCAGAACGTCGTGAGACAGTTCGGTCCCTATCCTCCGCAGCCGAAGGTGAATTGAGGAAGGCTGTCCCTAGTACGAGAGGACCGGGACGGACGGAGCTCTGGTGTGTCAGTTGTCTTGCCAAAGGCACGGCTGATTAGCCACCTCCGGAAGGGATAACCGCTGAAAGCATCTAAGCGGGAAGCCCGTTCCAAGATGAGTTCACCCATGCAGTTAATGCAGTAAGGCCCGTGGCGAGACCACCACGTTGATAGGCCGGAAGTGTACAGAT
Organism: Ilumatobacteraceae bacterium; assembly: GCA_044361815.1. Classification (GTDB taxonomy): domain Bacteria; phylum Actinomycetota; class Acidimicrobiia; order Acidimicrobiales; family Ilumatobacteraceae; genus UBA3006. Next base: position 347 of record JBIKID010000071.1, read on the forward strand.
GGCAACATCTTCAGCTGACCGGTACTAATCGGCCGAGGGCTTGGATTTATGCTCGTGCTTACTCTGAAGTCTTTGGGGGGAATCCCAATAGACACATGATTTCTGGTGGCCATAGCGGCGGGGACACACCCGTTCCCATTCCGAACACGGCAGTTAAGCCCGCCCGCGCCAATGGTACTTGGGGGTAGACCCCCTGGGAGAGTAGGTCGCCGCCAGATTTAATTTGAACAAAAGCCCTCGCATTCGTGCGGGGGCTTTTGTCGTTTCTGGACTAGTTGATCAGCAGGACTAGTTGATCAATGAGAGCAAGAATGCCATGACCTTGGCTTCGTCGCGCCACTGGTCGTATCGATCTGACTTTCCGGCGTGTCCCGCATCCATTTCACATTTGAATATCAATGGCTGACGAGATGTCCCCAGTGAACGCAACTTGGCAACCCATTTTGCTGGTTCGTGATAACTCACGCGCGGGTCGTTGAGTCCTGCAGTCACGAGCATCGGCGGATACGGATCAGCCTTGGTGTTGTCGTAAGGAGAATACGAAAGCATGTAGCTCGCAGACGGTTCGCTGCGCGGGTCGCCCCACTCTTCCCACTCATTGATGGTCAGTGGCAACGATGGATCGCTCATCGAACTGATCACGTCGACAAACGGAACTTCTGCAATTGCAGCTCCATACAAATTTGGCTCGGATGTAATGCATGCTCCAACCATGAGGCCACCAGCGGAGCCACCGCGCACTGCAAGTTTGCCGAGTGCGACGTGATTTTTGTAGAGGTGACGAGCGCAATCGTTCATATCGCTAAACGTGTTTTTCTTGTTTAGCAACTTGCCATCGAGATACCAGTTGCGTCCACATTCGCCGCCGCCGCGCGGATGTGCAAGTGCCCACACCCAACCGCGATCAAGAAGCGATAATCGGGCAACAGAAAACCATGGAGCGATGGCGTATTCGTATGAGCCGTATCCGTAAAGCAAGCCGGGTGCAGTGCCATCAACTGGCGTGTCTTTGTGGCGCACAATGTCGAGCGGAACTCGCGTGCCGTCTTGCGCGATTGCCCATTCACGCGTGGTGATGTAGTCGGCGAGTGTGGTGTTGGGAACTACTTGTGTTTTTACTGCGTCCCGTTCATTGGTCAGTACGTTGTGGTCAAACACGGTGCTTGGGGAAACGAGCGATTCGTGCGCATATCGCACAATGTTGGTTTCCCATTCTGGGCACTCATCGATTGAAATCTCATGTGGATCAACGCCCGTTTGCAGGGTTTTGATTGTGCCGTCTCGATGTAACACGCGAAGGCGTTGTTGGGCCTCTTGCCAGTCTTGGACCACGAGATGATCGCGAAAAGGTTCAATAGTGCTGATGCGTTGGCCAGCAACGTGAGGAATGATTTCGGTCCAGGTGCCAGGGTTGTCGAGCGGCGCAGACATCACCCGAAAATCGACTGCGTCGAGGTTGGTAAGCACAACGAAGCGGTCGCCCCAATGATCAATGCGGTATTCAATCGCTTGTTCGCGCGCGCGTACAGGTATGAGGCTGCGAAGGGGATCATTTGTTGACAGCAAAAAGCACTCTGAGGTGATTCGGCTCTGGCTTTCAATAATGATCCATTCGCCCGAGCGAGTGGACGAAACATTGACGTTGAACCGTTCATCGGCTTCTTCAAAAATCATGACGTCGTTTTGTTGCACATCACCGATCGTGTGTCGCCACACTTTGTCAGGTCGCATTGCATCGTCATGGGTGATGTAGAACAGATATTTCGCGTCGCTTGACCATGCAAGATTGGCGTTACTGGTGTCGACGAGTGTGTCGGCGAGGTCGGTATTGGTGCGTAGATCGCGAACTCGAATGGTGAATCGCTCACTGCCATCGGTTTCGTGCGACCATGCCAAGAGGTTGTGGTCGTGTGATAACTCAAATGCGCCAAGACCAAAAAATTCGTATGGCTTGGCCTCAATGTTTTCGTCGAGAATGACCGTTGAGCCTGCTGTTTCGCGAGTCGCGCCGCGCAAATGAATTGAGTAGCCACTTCCGGCAAGTGTTTGGCGCAAATACCACCAAGGGCCGTACTGCATCGGCACAGAAGTATCGTCTTCAACTATTCGTGATTTGATTTCGTGAAATATTTGATCGATGAGCGGCGCATGCGGAGCAAACCAAGCGTCAGCAAATTCGTTTTCCGCATTGAGATAGGGAATTGTTTCGGGGTGATCTCTGTTGCTCAGCCAAGACCACGGATCTTGAGCGGGTCCTGTTACTCGATCATGGACAAATGGAAACTGGGGGGCAATTGGGGCAGAGAATTGATCGAACGCAGAAGTGGTCACTAGTGCAGAGTAGACCAATCGGGCTAATGGCGAGACGAAGCCCTACAAATTGCTGAGTGGTCCTGCTGCTTTGATAACGAGGCGAACCGTCGGCGTAGAGAGATAACTCAGTGGAGTTTCGGTTTGATCGACAACTTCAACTAATTGTGGATCTGCTCCGGCTTCAATTGCACGACGGCATGCAATGGCTCGACCATTGGCAACTGCTTCATTGAATTCGTCTCCATGTGCGACCACGCCTTCCCAGTGTCCGCTCACCCAGGCGATAGCTGCACCAATGGCATTAGCGATGTCGCCATTTTCGGGGTGCAGCACACGAGATACGCCCGCGATGTCAGGAGGTATGAGGAGCGATCCACCACCGACTGCAATGAGTGGAAGTAGGGCATTGCCTACTGTGACACGGTCAATTGCATCGGCAATTGATTCGGTAGCACTCTGCAGCGCCGACTTGAGTTTTTCTTCTTCTCCTTGTGGCACTGCGTGGCTGCCAAGTTGAAAGCGACCTTCGGCTACAAGTGCATCAGTCAATGTTGGTGTGACACCGCCGTAAATCAGTGCATCTGTATTGAGTCGGTAGCCAACTGACAGCGGCCCAACTACAGGTTGTGCAGCAGTGCCCGACACGATGGTTCCGCCACCGATTGCGATGGACAATAAGTCTGGCATTCGAAAATTTGTTCGCACTCCACCTATTTCAACGGCTGCCGCAGATTCGCGTGGATACCCGTTGATCAGCACACCAAAGTCGGTAGATGTTCCGCCTACATCGACCACGATCGAGTTGGTTAATCCGGTGAGGAATGCTGCACCTCGAAGCGAATTTGCAGGGCCTGAGCCAATCGTCAAGATTGGGAATCGCCGCGCAAAATCAAGCGCCATGAGCGTGCCATCGTTTTGTGCCAACAACATTTCAACAGCCAGTCCTGCACTGTTGATCACGTCTTGAGTTGCTGTAATCACCTGTCCTATGACGCCGAAGAGTGCAGCATTGAGAATTGTGGCGTTCTCTCGCTCGAGCAGGCCCAAGCTTCCAATTTCATGACTGAGTGTCACTGCCATGTTGCTGCCCAATACTTCACTCACGATTTCGCGTGCGCGCTCTTCGTCGTGCGGGGAGGTTGGGCTAAAAATGCTGGTAATGGCGATTGCATCAACCGTGTTTGCAACGCTCAATAAAAACTTTCTGATTCCATCTTCGTCGAGTGGAGAAATTCGTCGACCGTCAACGTAGTGACCGCCTTCGAGAATGCATGCATCAACACACACCGCATCTCGTAAGTCGTCTGGCCATGACTCCATGGGTTCAAGCGAGAGTGATGCTGGAGCACCTAGTCGAATTGCAGCAACTCGGCCTAGAGCGCGCCGTTCCAAAATTGCATTTGTCGCATGAGTAGTGCCGAGCATGACGCGTCCAATGCGTTGTGCGTCGGCGCCGAGCGCATCAATCACATAAGTAAGCGCGTTTTGCATTCCCGACCGGACATCAGAAGTTGTGGCTTGCTTTGTTCGAGCGAGAATTCGATTGTTTTCATCGAGCACGACCGCGTCAGTGTTGGTGCCGCCAACATCCATGCCAACGCGCAGATCGAGTCTCATCGAACCAAATCCTCAATCGGCACATAGTCAATGTCGTATCCGAATGCTCGAGGACCAACGGTTTGCAGTGCTCGTTCGGTTCGCCACAGCGGATCGCAGGGCCATGCCATCGCGGTAACTCGCATGGCGTACTTCATTTCCTCGGTTGCAATCGCAGTTCCGGTTTGTGTGTCAAGCACGGAAATGAGATCGGGGACACTCGCAAGAATTCGACCGTTTTCTTTTGCAACAAGATTCTCATTCTGGATGTCAATGCGTACTTGGCGTCCGCTATCTATTCCAGTTCCGCTAATCGTGACACTGCCGCGCACAAAACCGCCGTGGGTGTGACGTTCAATTTCGGAAATCTTGCCAGTAACCAAAGCTTGTGCTCCCAGCAAATCAGTGAGCCGCGCAATTGGTTCATGCGTTCCCCGAACTGCACGCCCCATCTCAATCGCATTACTTATCGAACCGACGATGACGTTGCCGATCATTGTCGCTGCGGGATTGATGTAGTCGGCCATTAAAGCGACACCTCCAGCAGCAATGGTGAATGCTCGTGATTCTGATTCTGCAGACTCTCCACTTGTGGGTGTAATGGTTATGGAGTTGCCTTGAAAGTCAACGAGGACGATTGGTGTCAATGGCAGACCGCGAACAAAAAATGAACCCATTTGAACTTCTGGGAAAGCTCGTCCCATGGTGTCTGCATCGACGATTGGCAATCCCAAGCGAGACGCCCACATGACTGGTTCGACTCCATTTGAACCACCGATTTCACTTGCCATGATTGCAACGACTGGTTTGTTGAAAACACGCTCAATTTCTTGGCGCAACAGATGCGCCTCTCCGCCGTTGTTCAGCATCTCAAATGAGACCGTGGGCGCTCCAATGCCACAAATGGGCATCACCAAACCGTCTGCTGGGACATCCTCAAGTTGAACAACGGATACCGGTCCAAACTTCCGTATCGCACTCTTGACTTCCAAAATTGAGCCACCAACGCTCCCGCCACCACCTGTACCAAGAAGTGCACAGCCAAAAGCAAGGTCCTCAACATCGTCTTGGGTGATCTGAGAGATCGTTGTGTTTCTCTTCTTCGACATCTGGCAATTGGTCGCTCTCGTGAGGTGTGCCATACTGTAATCAATTCACAGTTGGGGGACTCATGAACAAGAATTTTCTTAAAGTCATCGTGGCGGGGCTATTTGGACTCACTGCACTAGCCGGTGGAATGTCAACTGGAGCATCTGCAGAAGGTGAGTTGACTTTTGCGGTTGGAATCACGCAAGACATTGACTCGCTGAATGTAACGGTTGGTTTCTTGGTGATTGATTACGAGATTTGGAATCTCACGCTCCCAATGCTGACGAGTAAGGCCGCCTCGGATTTTTCAATTCTGCCAAACATGGCCGAATCGTGGACAAGTAGTGAAGACGGTTTGACATGGACGTACAAGTTGCGCAGCGACATGAAGTGGAGTGACGGCGTTCCGATGACTGCCGACGATGTGGCATACACGATCACGAGGTCGGTGCAAGACGGTTGGTGGAACCACACAACCGTGACAGGCAACCTCACTGCAACGGCTACTGATGCCCAAACACTTGTTGTTACTTCTTCAGTACCCGATCCAAAGTTGCCAATACTTGACGTGTATATCGTGCCAAAGCACATCTACGAAAAGATCTCTGCTGAGGATCTGCCAAATTATCTTGCAGATGACTATGTTTCTGGCGGTCCTTTTCAGATTGTTGAGCGCAAGGAAGGCGAGTTCGTCCGACTTGTACAAAACCCAAATTGGTTTGGCAAAAAGCCAGCGATGGATCAGTTGATTTTCCGAACGTTCGAAACTGCTGAAGCGCAATACAACGCACTCAAAGCAGGGGATTTGGATGCAGTTGACGACGTACCAGGCAAAATTTTCGCCAAAGTCATGGCAGGCGACGAACCAAACATCACCGGAATTGCCGGCAACCAGGGATCATTCAGCGAGTTGGCGATGAATTCGGGTTGCCCGACAGGCATCGGCGATGGCCATGTTGCGCTGCAGGATCCCAATGTGCGTCGTGCAATCAACTGGTCGCTTGATCGTCAACTCATGGTTGACAAAGTGCTCAATGGTTTTGGGAAACCGGCAGTAGGCATTTCGGCTTCTGCAAACCCAGCCTTCGATTATCAGGTTGAAGCGGACCAAACATATTCGTATGACCCTGCTAAGGCAATGGCACTTCTTGATGAAGCTGGCTGGATCGACACGAATGGAGATGGAGTGCGTGACAAAGACGGGGTTGAGTTGAAACTCCGCTATTTCGATCGTTCTGTTGGTGGTGCAGCAGATACGACACCATTCATCACAGGATTCTTGAAAGACGTTGGTATCGCCACTGAAGTAAAAACGTTCGACGAAGACAGCCTTGCGGCGATTCAGTCTAAGAGCGAGTTTGATTTGTATACATGGGGTTGGTCTCCGTATGCGGATCCAGACAACATGTTGTCAAACTTCACATCTGCTGCAGTACCTACCGATCCGGCAGTTGGTGGATATAACGACGGCAACTGGTGCAATGCGGAATATGACGCACTATACGCGCAGCAAAATGTCGAACTTGATCCAGTCAAGCGTGCTGATTTGATTCAACAGATGCACAAGATATTTGTCAACGATGGCCCATACGCGGTGCTCTTCAAGTACGACAACCTGCAAGCGTTTCGTTCGGACAGGTGGCAGAACTTTGAGCGCCAACCAGCCGAAGTTGGACCAGTCATGTTTACTCAGACCTCGTCGGCATATCTCAACCTGGAGCCTGTTTCTGCTGACAGCGGCGGCGGCGGTGGAACCAACACGATTGTCGTGATTGGTATTGCACTTGTTGCTGCCGGTGTTGTATTCACTCTCGTGCGAAGTCGTCGAAAGAAAAGTGCAGACGATCGCGCATAACAATCATTGGCGAGAAGTAATTGATGAGTAATCGCTATGTGGTCAAGAAGATTGTTGGAGCACTGCTCACGCTGTTTGCGGTAGTTGTCTTCAACTTCTTTTTGTTTCGGATTGTTGATCGCGATCCCTTGACCAAATATCGAGGCCGCAGCAAACTCAGTCTGGAGCAACGCGAGTCGATGATTCGTCGGATGGGCTTGAGCGGCTCCAAATGGGAACAATTCGTCGCGTATATCAAGTCAACGTTGCAACTCGACTTTGGAAGATCGTTTGACTCAACTCGACCAGTATTGCGTGAGATCACGGATCGACTTCCCGCGACATTGATTTTGGTTGGCGTTTCGACGGTGCTCACCATTTGCATCGGTTTGTATATCGGGGCCAAGGCCGGATGGGCGAGGGGAAGCCGGTTTGATCGGGTGTCAACATCGACAACGATGGTTTTGTACGCAACTCCCGAATTTTTCTTCGGTATGTTGCTGCTCGCAATCGTGGCGGGACGCACGGGTTGGTTTCCTACGGGTGGCTTGCGAGATGTCGGCGCAGGTAATGGCTTCGTTGCTTCGCTGTTGGATCGGGCACACCACTTGGTGTTGCCGTCGCTCACCCTCACACTGGGATACTTGGGTTCGTATTCGCTCATCATGCGCACATCAATGTTGGACACCCTTGGGGAAGATTATTTGACCACTGCACGAGCGAAGGGTCTGAAAGAGAGTGATGTGATGAAGCATCACGCGGTTCCAAATGCGTTGTTGCCATCGGTTTCGGCAATCGCAATTAGTTTTGGCTTTGTCATTGGTGGTGCAATTACAACCGAAACCGTCTTTTCGTATCCTGGTCTTGGTCTTGCCACAGCAGATGCCATTCGCAATACCGATCTGCCGATGTTGCAGGCGTTGTTTTTGGTTGCAAGTGCTGCGGTGATTTTTTTCAATCTTGTTGCTGACTTGACATA
>JBIKID010000012.1:0-26396 GCA_044361815.1 Ilumatobacteraceae bacterium
TGTTGGCGGAAGAGTTTGCAAATGCAAAGGCTCCGATGCGCGCCGATTTTTTTGGTGACACTCTTGTAGGACCAACACTGTTGCAGTGGGGAACAGAGGAACAGAAGAAAGAATTTTTGCCACAGATTTTGAATGGCAAGATGCGCTGGTGCCAGGGCTTCAGTGAACCGAACAGCGGCAGCGACTTGGCAAGCCTCAAGACCACTGCGGTGCTCGACGGTGACGAGTGGGTTATCAACGGACAAAAAGTATGGACAACTGGTGGGCATCACGCCGACTATTGCTTCTTGCTCACGCGCACAGACCCATCAGCAGTAAAGCATGCGGGCATCACCTACTTGTTGGTGCCAATGCGTCAACCAGGAGTAGAAGTGCGCGGCATTGTGCAGCCAGACGGTACTGCAGAGTTTTGCGAAGTGTTTTTCACCGATGCACGTTGCTCGAAGAACAACGTGGTTGGTGGGGTCAACAATGGTTGGAAGGTAGCAAATAGCACTCTCGCATTTGAGCGCGGCATGAGCGCGACGACTGGCTATCGCCGATTTGAAGAAGAGTTTCGTTTGATGACGGTTGCAGCAAAAGAAAATGGATCGATCAACGATGACACCATTCGTCAGCGCTTGATGCAGTTTTACTCCAAGATTCAGATATTGCGTTACAACGGTCTCCGATCACTGAGTGCAACGCTCGAAAACAAAAAAGACATGGGTGTGCTTGCGCTTGGTGCGAGCAACAAGATGTATTGGAGTGAGATGCATCAACGTGCGATGGAACTCGCACTCGATATCAATGGTGCCAACTCGATGTTGATCAATGCTGGCCCAGCGGATGGCAACTGGCCCGGTGCGTTGCGCGACAAGCGCCGCGAGGGATACCCAGTCAGCTCGATGATGTCGACATTCTTCTTCTCACGCTCTGAAACCATCTGGGGTGGCACAAGCCAGATTCAGCGCAACATTGTGGGAGAGCGCGTATTGGGCTTGCCAAAAGAGCCAAAGCCACAGGGAGACAAAGAGTGAATTTTCAAACCGCAGTTAAGTCTGGGTTTCAAAACTACGCAAACTTCAATGGCAGATCTTCACGTTCGGCCTATTGGTTCTGGAACCTTTTTAATTTAATTGTTGCACTTTTGTTGTCGGTGACTTTGCCGGATATTGGAACGATTTTTTCGATTGCCACGATCGTCCCATCCCTTGCCGTCGGCTGGCGCCGAATGCACGACACCAACCGTGGAGGTTGGTGGTCAATTATTCCGTTCGTCGGTTTCGTGTTCGCACTTCAGCAAAGTGATCCCGACATGAACCAGTACGGACCACCGGCACCGCCAACTTTGTAATTGAGGTCTGAGTCCTACAGATATTCAGGCACTCGTCGCTGATACACCTGCGAGATCAGTGGCGAAGAAATAATAAAGTCGGCGCTTGCACGGTTGCACGCAACAGGAATATTCCACACTGCAGCAATACGTAAGAGTGCTTTGATGTCTGGGTCGTGTGGTTGTGGTTCTAGGGGATCCCAAAAGAACATCAAGATGTCAATCTTGCCTTCAGCAATGCGCGCGCCCATTTGCTGGTCGCCGCCAAGTGGGCCAGAGCGAAGGCGCTCAACTTCGAGCCCGGTATGTTCTTGCACAAGCCGACCAGTTGTGCCGGTGCCTACAAGAATATGGTTGCTTAATTCGGTGCGGTGATGGGCTGCCCATTCCAACATTTCGTCCTTCATGTTGTCGTGAGCAACAAGGGCAATGCGTTTTTTGGCTGGGCTTTCAATGTCCATCATGATTGTTGTGGTCATCTCTCCAGTGTGGCAGGTTGGCACGACGCATTAGAATCACTGGCATGAATAGCAAGCAAACGGTGCGCAATCATTTGGTCATTGCATCACCTGTTGGCAAACTCAGGCTTGTGGCGTCGGAAAAAGGTCTTGTTGCCATTGACGTTCGCAGTAACACTGCGCAAGTTGAGACCTCCCAAAATGCATCTGCTCAGGCGATTTTGAAAAAGACCAAACAGCAACTCGATCAGTACTTTGCAGGCAAGCGAACATCGTTTGATGTTGCCCTCGATCTTGTTGGCACCGAGTTTCAAGTGAAAGCGTGGCGCGCTCTGTGTCGTATTCCGTTTGGTAAAACAATTTCGTATGGTCAACAAGCGGCAAACATTAAAAAGCCCAAGGCATTTCGCGCGGTTGGCTCAGCTAATGGCAAAAATCCAATTCCCATCATCGTGCCGTGTCACCGGGTTGTGGCCAGCGATGGCACTCTCGGTGGATATTCGCTTGGACTAAAAATGAAAAAACAGTTGCTGGCGCTCGAGGGCGTTAGTGAGGCTGAGTAAAACCGAAGCATTCGCGCAGGTATTCATCACGCAAAGCCACATCAGGCGGGCCCACAGATACAACTCGTTGGGCGAGCAGCATTACCGAGGTTGCGTGTTCTGCATCGCTCAACTCATGTGTTGCCATCACCACAGTTACTCCTCGGGCTCGCTCGGCCGAAACGAGATCGGCAACGAGCTTGCGACCGTTGATGTCGAGACCTGCGGTTGGTTCATCGAGTAGAAGTACTTCGGCTTGACGTGCGAGCACTTGTGCCAAGTGAGTGCGTTGCTGTTGGCCCCCAGACAAGTCGCGAATTGGTAGAGCGGCTTGCGCTTCGATACCTACACGCACCATCGATTCTTCAACAATCGCTCGGTCTTGTGCGCTCGCATGTTTCATCAATCCGAGATGCGCATAGCGACCCATGGCCACCATGTCACGCACTTGCAGTGGAAGTGTGTGTGAAGAGACAGGATGTTGGGGCAAATAGGCAACACGAGTTGGGAGTTGTCCCGCATGTTTGCCGAGCACGTGCAATTCGCCATGCACCGGATGAATGAGTCCTGCCAGTGTCTTGAGCAATGTTGATTTACCCGAACCATTGGTGCCTACAAGCACCAAGAGTTCTCCCGGTTGCATGTCGAGCGTTACGCCCTCGACCACGGGGCGTTTGCCGTAACCCACACACAAGTGGTCAGCCAAAATTGTTGTTGTTGCCATCAGATATGCACGTGTCCGTGAGCATGGGGATGTTCGTGCTCGCTGTCGCTTGGTTTACTGAGTGATTTACGAACTTCAGTAAACGCTGCGGCCAAAGCGAAGAACATGACGGCCGTAAACACGATGGTGGCACCTGCAGCAAGATCAAAGTGGTAGCTGAGCAGTAGCCCTATATATGTAGACAGTGTTCCAACAATGGCAGCGATTGTCATCATGCTCGAAATGCTTCGAGCAAAGAGTGCGCCAGTGGCAGCGGGTGCAATCAGCATGCCCAGCACCAACAGTGTTCCTACGGTTTGAAAGCTAGCAACGACGGTGATGGCCACCATTGTCAGCATCGCATTATGAAAAAAGCGAGTGGAAAAACCGGAGGTGCGGGCAAGGCCTTCATCGACGGACAACAGCAGAAATGGTCGTCGACCCACAAAGGCAATTGCACCTACAACTACAAGTGCGCACAATTGCATCAACAAATCAGTTCCGCTGACGCCAAGTAGTTCACCAAACAATATGCGAGTGAGGTCGCCAACGAATGCGTCGCTCCGCGAGGTGATGATGACACCTAACGCCAGCATTCCAACGAACAACAAGCCGATTGCGGTGTCACCGGAAAGGCGAAAGCGACGTGTAACAAGGCTTACCCCGCCCATCATCACCACTGCACCCACGGCGGCGCCAACGATGCCAGAGACGCCCAAGAGGAGAGCCGTTGCGATACCGGGCAAAACTCCGTGGGCGAGAGCATCGCCAACAAAAGCAAGACCGCGTAGCACGACAAATGTTCCAGCGATCGCACATGTCAAGGCCACCAAGATTCCGCCAATCAATGCAAAGCGCAGAAACTCATTATTAAGGAATGGTTCTATGAACACATTGTTACCAAGCCATTGCACAGATCAAGGATATGTGCAATGGGCTGCTCAGCCGAGCGCTTCTGCTATTTGGTTGACCATACGCAGCATGAACTCTTGATAATCAGCAGCACCGTCTAGGAAGTGTGTTGACAGTGTCACTGCTTTCACGCCCAACTCGGCAGCAAGTTGTTCGGCAACGTCGGGAGATGTTCCAATCCCGGTAAAGATTGCCAGAACACCGTGAGTTTCAACTTCGGCTTTCAAGTCGGCAAGTTCGCCAGCGCTTGCCTCAGATGTCGTAGAAAACGATGGAATGATTGCCCCAATTACTTCGCAACCATAGCGGTCGGCAAAGTAGCCCATTTCGTCGTGGCCGCTCACCAGTTCGCAGGTAAAGCCACTCATAATTTCTTTTATCTCACTATCTAAAGCAGTGAGTGCACTTTCAAGTGTTGTGCGTTGTGCGCTCAAGTCGGCGCCAATCGCAGTACTCAGCGCGTCAGACAACTGGGGCAGCATTTCCAACATTGCACCAGGGGAGAGCCACAGGTGTGGGTCGTACGCACCGTGGTCGTGCCCGTCCTCTTTCGCCTCAGTGGTTTCTGAGGTTTCTTCATCGGAATGACCATGTTCGTCTTTGCTCACTTCGCGAACAGTTATATGGTCGCCAACCATAAAAATTTTGACACCAGCATCTTTTGCATTGTCAAGTGTCTCTTCAAGACCCTCTTCGAAGTCGAGGCCATTGGAGACCACAATGTTTGCGTTGTTCAACAATTCAATATCTTTTGCAGATGGCTCGAATTCGTGAGGATCTTGACCGTCTGGGATAAGGACGGTGACGGTTGCCAAGTCGCCAACTAATTGCTCCACGATGCTGCCGATGACTGAATAGGTAACAACGATGGATGACTTGTTTACGGCATCAGTTTTGGCTGATTCATCAGATTCATAAGATTCACCTGAAGAACACGCGCTCAGCAGGATTGCAGCAACGGATAGGACAATGCCGAATTTGGGAATGATTCTCATAATGTGAATGTATCACTATTGGGAATGATTCCCAACTCGGTTTCTAGGCGCCTGTTAAGGCAAGAATGATTGCGGTCAGTTCGTCCATCGGAACTTCGCCGCTCATACGAACAAGCACTTTGCCATCGCCGCCAACAAGTACGAAGTACGGGTATCCGGCAAGACCGAAAGCATTGCCACCAACTTTGTCGGCAGAGTCAGCCATCACTGGCCAGGTGGCTGGAAAGTTTTCGCGAGCCAACCACTCGGATGGTGGATAGTTGGGGTTGGCGGAGTCGGTGCCAGTAGCGACAGCGAGTACATCGATGTTTGCTGGCATCTTGCCCGATTTTTCCCACTCAACGAGCAACGGCACTTCGCGTTGGCAGTGAGGACACCAATGTGCAAGAAACACGAGCAACGTCGGAGTGCCACTTGATGCGGTTGTAACAACGTTGCCAGTGAAACCTTTGCCTGACAGAACAGGTGCAAGCATTCCAACAGCAGGGTCTGGGTTTGCCGATTCATCAAATGCTGGAAGCACATCGCCGGTCACCGTGACTTCACTAAATTCTTGCAACGATCCAACCGCGGCAGAGTCTTTATTGCTGGACGCACTAATTGCCACAATTGCTGCAATTGCGATGACAGCAGCGATCACACCACCAACAATCCAAGCGTTGCGATTACTCGAGGTTGATTTTTTCTTTGACGTGTTCATACTTGCTCCGTTTGCTGTGGGGTTGGAAGGGTAGTAAAGACAATGACTGCAAGAAATCCGGTGAAAGCCATGAATGGCAACGTTACAAAACCAAAGAGTTCGAACCAAACAAACTCACATGGCACTTCGACATCGCACACGCCCGCGTCAAGGTTTGGAAAACGCTCAAGGAACCAGTGGTATGCCGAAATCCCGCAGCCGATTGTGGCAAGTGGAACGGTAATTTTCCAGATGCTTTTGGTACGACGGATCAGCGTGATGATCAGAATGATTGCAAGCGGATACATCATGAAGCGCTGAAACCAGCACAAGCGACACGGCTTGTAGTTAACGATTTCCGAAAAGTACAGACTGCCGAGCATGCACGTGGTGGCAACGGCGGCAGCGAGTGGTCGTGAAAATGGAGAAAAGGCCGTGAGAGTGTTTTGGGCCCACGACTGCGAACCAGCGAACATACGAGTGACAAGCACAACAACTGTTCCCGCAAGCAGCGCCACGCTGAGCATGGCAAAAAACAGTTCAAATGTCTCGTTATTCATGACCCGTACCAGTCTAGAGATCGGGCAGAATAGAAGAGTGACAACATTTAAAGAACGCATTAAAGCCGATATCAGCGAAGCAATGAAGGCGCGCGACGAATTGCGACTTTCGACACTGCGCATGGTGTTGTCGGCAATTCAAAATGCCGAGGTGGCTGGCGACGAGGCGATTGTGTTGAGCGATGATCAAGCAATTGCGGTTTTACGTGCTGAAGCAAAAAAGCGCGCTGAAAGTGCACAAATTTATGCCGATGCTGGTCGCACGGACGCAGCAACTAAAGAGCGTGCTGAATGTGCAGTGATCGAGGCATATCTACCGGCAGCAATGTCTGATGACGATGTTGCAAAGATCGTTGCCGAGGAAGTTGCCAATGCCGCAGCCGCTGGTGCCACTGGTGGCAAAGCCATGGGTGCAGTGGTGAAAGCGGTGCGCGAACGAGTTGGGTCTGGTGCCGACGGCCAAAAAATAGCGGCGCTTGTTAAATCAGCGCTCGGCTAGAAATATGTTGAAGCCATTTTTGCGCGCGGCGCAGATTGAAGACTTGGAAAGTATCGCTGGTCTGTTAACGGCAGTCTTTGGATATGACGGCATCCCAATTGTGCAGACCGCAGTCGAACTTGAGGAAGAATTTGTTGCACCATGCTGCACCATTGAAAACGATGTAATGGTGGTGCAACTGGAGGAAAAAATTATCGGTGTTGCATGGACTTATTTTCTTCCTTCGGAATCCAAAGAAGAGCGTTGCTACGTCTTTGGAGGAGTGTTACCGGAGTTTCGCCAACAAGGTGTTGGCACAGAGTTAATGACGTGGGCGGTGCAGCACGGTGAATCGTTGTTGCGTGGAACAGGTCGCATGCTTCCTAAATATTTGCGCACAGATGTAAGTCAGCAAAATGAATCTGCTGCGCAACTGTTTGCAAAATTCAGTATGAAGCCAGTTCGGTTTGAAGAAGACGTGATTCGCGAACTCAACAACCCTCCAGAAGTAAATGTGAATCAGAAATATGTGATTGTTCCTTGGGACTCTGCTCGCAATGAAGAAGCACGAAACGTAAAAAATCTTGCGTTTCAAGATCATTGGGGCTCAACTCCAACTAGCAGTGAACTTTGGCTTCAGATGGTCAATGGTTCGACTGCTCGACTCGATCATTCGTTTTTTGCAGTGAACCAACAACAAGAGATTGTGGGACTATTGCTTACACATCGGTATGAGTCGGATGACGAGCTATTGGAAAAAAGAATTGGTTGGATTGACAAACTTGCAACATTGGCTGAACACCGAAAGCAATCGATCGCCAAAAATTTGATTGCTCATGCTCTGCGCTCGTATGCACAAAGTGGTTTCACACATGCTGCGCTGACTGTTGATACCGAAAATCCCACCGGGGCATATGGGCTCTATGCATCGCTCGGGTTTGAGCTGTATCGCGGCACAGTTACGTTTGAGCGACGAATTGATTCATTGGTGGTATAGGCCTCGGTCCGTAAGACTGCAGTCAAGGGTTTTCAACATCAGCACTGTGGGTACTTCCATAAGTCGTCTTCGCTACAGAAACAGACTCGATTAGCTGAACACTTAATTTTTTTTACAACAAAAGTTAATTTTTATAACAGCACAATTGCGCAGATCAGAGTCACTCATGCCTCATATCATGCGCTATGACCAAAAATAAGTCAGTCAAAAGTTGTGTCGTGGGGATAATTTTTATGTGCGCTTTAGTGAGCACGGCATCGACGACTGCACAAGCCGATTCAGTTGACGCCACGATCACGGTCGGAACCACACCTTACAACGTGGCGATTAATCCTTCGGGAACTTTCGCCTATGTGTCGAACTACGGTTCTGACACTGTTTCAAAAATTGACCTAGCTACTAACACAGTTGCCGCCACGATCATTGTCGGTGATGGTCCTTGGGGTCTGGCGA
Organism: Ilumatobacteraceae bacterium; assembly: GCA_044361815.1. Taxonomy (GTDB): domain Bacteria; phylum Actinomycetota; class Acidimicrobiia; order Acidimicrobiales; family Ilumatobacteraceae; genus UBA3006. Next base: position 8,093 of record JBIKID010000012.1, read on the forward strand.
TTAATCCTTTGGGAACATTTGCCTATGTGTCAAACGATCTGAATGGCACTGTTTCAAAAATTGACTTGGCTACCAACACAGTTGTCACCACAATCACAGTAGAGCAGTGGCCCTGGTATGTAGGGATTAATCCTGCTGGAACTTTTGCCTACGTGACAAATAGATCCAACAACATAGTTTCAAAAATTGACTTGGCTACCAACGCAGTCACCTCGTTCACAATTCCTAATCCGAGCTGCGTCCTAAATCAGGGATTCCCATGTAATTCCAATTTTGGAGTGGCGTTTAATTCTGATGCAACATTCGCCTACGTGTCGAGACCGGATAAGGGCACTGTTGCAAAAATCAACTTAAACGACAATTCGGTTGTCAACACAATCACTGTCGGCTCTGGACCTCGGGGTCTGGCGATTAATCCTTCAGGAACTTTCGCTTATGTGTCAAACTACGCTTCCAACAATGTTTCAAAAATTGATCTAGCCACCGATTCGGTCGTTGCCACAATCCCAGTTGGAAGCTTGCCTTACGGAGTGGCGATTAATCCTGCTGGAACTTTAGCCTATGTGTCGAACAGAGGTACAACAGGCCCAGGCTCAGTATCAAAGATTGACCTAGCTACCAACACAGTCGCCGCCACGATCACTGTCGGAAGCTTGCCTAACGGAGTGGCGATTAATCCTGCTGGAACTTTCGCCTATGTGTCGTCTTACGGTTCTAACTCAGTATCAAAGATTGCCATCACGGAACCGGCACCGAATGCACCAGGCGCTTCAACTGTTGTTGTTGGTGAAGAAAGCGCAACAATCACCGTTTCTCCTCCAACTAGTGGACCATCTCCAACGTCATATGTCGTTACCGCTGCACCTGGTGGCAAAACATGCACCGTTACCGTCCCAGCATTGTCGTGCACCATCACTGGCCTTACAGCAGGCACCGCCTACACATTTACAACAGTTGCAAAGACTGCATCCGGAAGTTCTCCAGCAGGATTAGCTTCAGCTTCTGCCACAGCTCTTCCAAAGGTATCAGCACCAACAAGCACTGTGCCGGCTGGGACATCAAGCACTGTGCCTGCTGGGACAACAGTTTCTGTGCCCGCTGGTTACACGCCGTCGTGGGATGTCGAACCACTGACAGATTCAGAGACAGATGCGAACACTGTTGGATACATGCCAACTACGGCTCCAGGCAAGATCATTATCACCGATGAATTTGGATTCATGCTCGATAATAAAAATGGCATCAAGCCAAATCTTCGTATGAAGAACTATGCAGGGAAAATAAAGATGACTATCTCGGCGACGTATAAAGATGGCGCAAAAACCAAGAAGTACAAGTGTGCTTACGCACCTTTTGGTTCTACGAAAACGGCAAAGACTGCTAAGTGGAAGTGGTACACACCAAAGAAGGCCTGCATACTGCCAGCCCCGCTTGTGGCTGCGATTCGTGCGAACACTGCCACGCTTTCAGCTACTGGAACGTGGACGCGTCAGTGGCTTACGACGGGCAAAAAAGTTCGTACAGACAAAACAAAAATCAAGCCACGCAAAATGAAGTACACCGTGAAGGCAAAACCCGCGGGTATCTAATAGCTATCTGCCCGTGCCCTCGGCATGAATCGAACATGCGACCTGCGGTTCCGGAAACCGACGCTCTATCCACTGAGCTACGAGGGCGAACGCACTTATCGTAGTGTTGGCCAATGAGCGAACTTTCTCCGTGCCCGAAATGTGCCTGCGTCTACACATACGAGCTTGGTGAACAACTTGCATGTCCAGAGTGTGGGCATGAGTGGGCGGCCAGTTCGTCTGACCAAGATGTGCGCGAGGAAGCGAATGACGAACTCTCGGTAATCAAAGACACCGCTGGCAATATCTTGCAAGATGGTGACACAGTCACGGTGGTCAAGGATTTGAAGGTCAAGGGCAGACCGGTGTCGATCAAAGTTGGTACCAAAGTGCGCAATATCCGCTTGGTTCGCGACAACGGTGATCATGACATTGACTGCAAAGTAGATGGGTTCGGCGCGATGTACCTCAAATCAAGCGTCGTTCGAAAGGTATAGGGCAAAGCACCCTCGGGTCGGCAACAATAGAAGGACTATGGCCGATCCGATAATTACCATCGCGCAGCGGCTGAAGCCAACGTTTGCTCGTATTGGTGGCATTTCGGAAGCCGACGCCGACGCCGTTGTTCGCAGAAGCGATCGTGCTGATGCGCAAGTCAACGGGTCGTTGGCGCTCGCAAAGCAATTGGGGAAGACCCCGCGTGAGGTCGCGCAACTTGTGCTTGATGATGCTGACTTGTCGAGCGTGTGTAGCAGTGTTGAGATTGCTGGGCCAGGCTTTATCAACATCACGTTTGCGCCCGAGTTTTTAGCATCCGAACTTGCCCGTGCTGCGGCCGACCCACGACTGGGTGTTTCGAGCGCGACAGAAACACAAACAGTTGTCATTGATTATTCGGCACCAAACGTTGCCAAAGAAATGCATGTAGGGCATTTGCGATCCACTGTGATTGGTGATGCGCTTGTGCGCATGCTCGAATTTGTTGGGCATAAAGTCATTCGTGAAAATCACATTGGTGACTGGGGCACGCCGTTTGGGATGCTCATTGAACATTTGATTGATCTTGGTGAAACTGAAGCAGCCAATGAACTTTCGGTTGGCGATCTCGATTCGTTTTATAAGCAAGCTCGTGCCAAGTTTGAGGCAGACGAAACATTTAAGGAGCGCGCACGTGCGCGAGTAGTGCTGTTGCAGGGTGGCGACGCAGAGACGTTACGTATGTGGAAGCTATTAGTGGGGGAAAGCACCCGCTATTTCGACCGTGTCTATCAATCATTGGATGTCAAGTTGACGGCTAGTGACATCATGGGTGAGAGCGCATACAACAATCTGTTGCCAGAAGTGGTTGAGCGACTGAATAAGTCGAAGATGCTTGTGACCAGTGACGGCGCCGAAGTTGTATTCGTTGATGGTTTTGTCAATCGCGACAACGAACCGTTGCCGCTCATCATTCGCAAAACAGATGGTGGGTACAACTATGCAACAAGCGACCTTGCGTGCGTGATTGATCGTGTTGAACGACTTGGTGCAACGGTTGTGTTGTATGTAGTTGGTGCACCGCAGGCGCAGCACCTTGAAATGGTCGGCGTTGTTTCGCGCAAAGCCGGATGGGTGCCAGAAACTACACAGATGGTGCACGTTGCATTTGGAAATGTGCTTGGTGCTGATCGCAAGATTTTGAAAAGTCGCAGTGGGGAAGTGGTCAAGCTCGATGCATTGCTTACAGAATCAGTGGAACGAGCTCGTGATGCAGTTCGTGAAAAGAATCCAGATTGGTCTGCAGATCAGCAGAACGCGATTGCCAAGCAGGTTGGCATTGGGGCGATTAAGTACGCCGACTTGTCAACCGATCGCATCAAGGATTACGTATTCGACTGGGAACGCATGCTCTCGTTTGATGGCAATACATCGCCGTATTTGCAGTATGCGCATGCTCGAATTTGCAGTATTTTCCGCAAGGCCGGCGTAGATCGTGCGAGTGTTCGAGGCGTAACACCAAATGTTGAGCATGAAGCCGAGCGAGCTCTGGTGCTGCGTCTGTTGCAGTTTGATACCGCAGTGTGGGACACGCTCGATAAATACAGCCCGCATCGGTTGTGCACATATTTGTATGATTTGGCCAGTGAATTCAGCGCCTTTTATGAGCATTGCCCCGTTCTGCGTGCTTCCGATGAAGAACAACGTACGAGCAGGCTTGCTCTGTGCGATTTCACGGCACGCGTGATGTCGCAAGGTCTTGCATTGCTGGGCATCGAGACACCGGAGCAGATGTGACCGCAATTGCCAAGCACTTGTTGCCCGACAACGCAGTTGTGGGGGCTAGTGGCGAGTTGAGTATTGGCGGACGTACTCTCACTGATGTTGCTGCCGAGTTTGGCACCCCTGTATTTGTATACGACGAAGAACATTTACGCGCGCGTTGTCGCGAAGCAGTTGCATCATTTGGTCGAGAGCGAGTGGTTTATGCAACAAAGGCATTTTTGTGCACTGCAATGGCGCGCCTTGCACATGAAGAAGGTTTGTTGCTCGACGTAGCTACAGGTGGCGAGCTTTTTGTGGCGCTCAATGCGGGTGTTCCTGCAAGTCACTGTGTGATGCACGGCAATAACAAGAGTGACGAAGAATTGCGAACCGCAATTAGTGCAGGTGTTCGGCATATCGTCGTTGACAATTTTGATGAACTCGATCGCCTGGATGCACTGCACGCAGAAGGTCTGCCGGCGCCGCGTGTTCAGTTACGTGTTACTCCTGGTGTGTATGTGCACACGCACGAGTTTGTGTCGACAGGACAAGACGACTCGAAGTTTGGTTTCAATCTTGGCAATGGCGATGCTCGCAAGGCTGCGCAACGTGCGAAAGATTCACCTTCGGTGCAACTTGTTGGCATTCATTGTCACATTGGATCAAACGTGTTTGCTGCCGAAAACTTTACGCTCGCGTCAAAGATCATGGTTGACCTTGCAAATGAACTCGGCGTAGATGAGGTCACGCTTGGTGGCGGCCTTGGCGTTGCATACGTTGCATCCGAGCATGCACCAACGATTACCGAATGGGCTGGTCACCTACACACTGCAACTGCTCATCTGAATAAGGGCATCACTGTGTTTGTCGAGCCCGGCAGATCGATCGTTGCATCTGCTGCTGTCACTCTTTATTCAGTCGGCACGATCAAGACCATTCCAGGAGTACGCACGTATGTTGCGGTCGACGGTGGCATGAGTGACAATCCGCGACCCGTTTTGTATGGAAGTGGTTATGAAGCATTTTTGCCTTCACGAGCAAACGCTGATCGCACCGAAGTTGTGCGACTAGTGGGCAAACATTGTGAGAGCGGCGACGTGCTGATCAACGAGGCACATGTGCCTGCAGGGCTCAAGATCGGCGATGTTCTAGCAACTCCGGTGACAGGTGCATATGGCCACTCGATGGCGTCCAACTACAACAAAGTGACTCGACCTCCAGTGGTGTTCGTGAGTAATGGCAATGCGCGCCTTGTTCTGCGCCGTGAAACCAATGAAGATCTGACCAGGCTCGATATTCGCTAGAAATCAAGGTGATATAGCCAATAGCGTGAAGGTATGGCTTCAGCACAAGTGCGCATTGGTGTGATCGGTCATGGCACAGTTGGTGCCGCGTTTGTGCAACTTGTCAAGCAGCAAGCTGACACGATTGCCGCGCGCAGTGGCGTGCACCTCGTGATTGCACGCGTAGCGGTTCGCAACATTGACGCGCATAAAAATTCGCTGGCTGCCGATGTGCTGACAACCGATGCAGAGTTTGTAGTCAACGACCCAACAGTCGACCTCGTTGTCGAAGTAATGGGCGGCATCGACCAAGCCCGCGGCTTGATCTTGAAGGCGTTGGCAAATGGCAAGCCCGTAGTCACTGCCAACAAGGCGTTGATTGCGACTCATGGTGCAGAGTTGTTTGCCGCTGCCGACAATGCAGGTATTGATTTGTTGTTTGAGGCCGCAGTGTGTGGTGGTATTCCACTGATTCGCCCATTGCGTGAAAGTTTGCGTGGCGAGCCAATTAAGCGTGTGCTCGGCATCGTTAACGGAACAACAAATTACATTCTCACCAAGATGAGCGAAGACGGCGCGAGTTATGAAGACGCGCTAGCTGGCGCACAACAACTTGGTTATGCAGAAAGTGACCCGACAGCCGATGTCGAGGGCCTAGATGCTGCAGCAAAAATTTCGATTATCGCGAGTATTGCTTTTGGTTGCAACGTTGTTGCAGGCGACGTGTACAGCGAAGGCATTACACAGATCACTGCTGCAGACATTGCGATTGCCAAGCGTTTGGGTTATGCCGTCAAGTTGTTGGGCATTACCGAAGTAGATAGGGCAACTGGTGCGGTGTCGGTGCGCGTGCATCCGGCAATGGTGTCAATGCAGCATCCACTCGCATCGGTGCGCGAAGCTTTTAACGCGGTTGTAGTTGACGGCGAAGCCTCGGGCTCACTCATGTTTTATGGTCGCGGCGCAGGTGGTGACCCAACAGCGTCATCGATTCTTGGTGATGTGATCGATGCATCAATCAATCTCAATAAAGGTGCACACGCAACACTTGGTGTATTGAGTGCGCCAAAGTTGCAACCAATGTCCGACACATCATGTGAATATTTGTTACCTCTTGAAGTGGCCGATAAGCCTGGCGTACTGCACGCTGTCACTGGAGTCTTTGCACGAAATGATGTGAGTATTCGTGCAGCCGAGCAAGATGGAATTGGCCATGGGGCACGCCTTGTGTTTCTTACGCACCGAGCGAATGAAGCAGCAATGCAATCGTGTATCGCCGAGTTGAAGAAACTCGATGTGGTCACTCATGTGGGTGGCCTCTTGCGAGTCATCGCCGACTAAAATATTTTTTCGTATGCAATACATCTCCACACGCGGTCGTGCCCCAGAGTTGGGTTTTTGTGATGCACTTCTTGCGGGTCTCGCTTCAGACGGCGGGTTGTATGTGCCACAAACCTGGCCACCCGTAAACGCGCCAACTACAGGCAGCTATGCAGACCGTGCGGCTGCAATTATGCAGCCATTTATCGGCACTGAAATCGACGCCGCAACAATGGCGCGCTTGAGCCGCGAGGCGTACTCGTCATTTAGGCATCCGGATGTTGTGCCACTGGTACAAATTGCTCCCGAGCATTATTTGCTCGAACTTTTTCATGGGCCGACGCTTGCTTTCAAAGACGTTGCCCTGCAGTTGATCGGCAAATTGTTTGATCACGTCCTGAGTCAACGTAATCAGCGAGTGATGATCGTTGGTGCGACAAGTGGAGATACCGGAAGTGCCGCAATTGACGGAGTGAAGTCGTGCAACAACGTTGACATCGTCATTTTGTATCCGCGTGGTCGAGTGAGCGATGTGCAACGCAGGCAGATGACAACGGTTGATGCACCTAATGTGCACACAGTTGCTATCGATGGCACTTTTGATGATTGTCAAGATTTGGTTAAGGCCATGTTTAATGACGCACCATTTCGTGATGCCAACAATTTGTCCGCCGTCAACTCCATTAACTGGGCGCGAGTCATGGCGCAAACTGTTTATTATTTCACAGCGCTTCAAGCGTTGGGTCGCAGCGCGTCATTTAGTGTGCCAACCGGAAACTTTGGCAACGTGCTCGCCGGCTGGATTGCAAAACAGATGGGCGCACCGATTGAGAAACTGATTGTTGGGTCAAACAGCAACGACATTCTCACACGATTTTTTGATACGCATGCAATGCAGATGACTTCTGTTGTGCCAACACTCAGCCCAAGTATGGATATTCAGGTTTCGTCCAACTTTGAGCGTTTGTTGTTTGAGATGAATGATCGCGATGGGGGAGCAACAGCCCAACAACTCGATGCTTTTCGTGCCAAGGGCAAATTGTCGGTTGAGCCAGATCAATACGCATCGTGGATTGCGCCGATGTTCCGTGCGCACCGAAGTGATGATGCCGAAACATTGTCGGTGATGAAGCGAATGCACAACGATCACGGAATGCTTGTTGATCCACACACTGCGGTTGGAATTGCGTCAGCCGAGCATTGTGCTGAGCCAGGCGTGCCAACGATTACGTTGGCCACAGCGCATCCCGCCAAGTTTCCCGATGCGGTCAAGAAGGCAACCGGAGTCGAGCCACCATTGCCAGAACACCTCTCAGACTTGATGCATAGAGCTGAGCGAATTGTTGATCTGCCTAATGATTTGCAGGCAGTTGAGACTTTTGTTGCCGCACGCCAGCGCAGCTAAAACGCAGATTGAGTAGCCACAGCAAATTTCATGTTGTAAATGGTCAACCAAAGGGGCTACTCTGAATATGGCTCGGATTCCCGAGTGAAGCCCCCGCAAACCTGCGACGTTGATTTTCGCGTGACGCATCTGCGGTCAGATGGGCAACTCACATTTGTGTGAACGCCCTTGAAAGTAGGACCAATGGCCAGTGGAGCCCTTGAAAAATCAGCATTAGAAGCCAAAGATCGCGAACAACTGACAGCAATTGCGTCAGCTCTTGGCGTGAAGTCGGCATCTCGCGCAAAAAAGTCAGAACTCATTGACATGATCCTTGAGCAAACAAAGCCTGCTGCACCGACTCCGGTTGCTGCCAAGCCTGCTTCGCGTGTTGCTGCAAAGACCGCTGCTCCCGCTGCTGCTCAAGCAGCACTTGGTGCAGATGGCGAACCTCTTGCCGATTGGGAAATTGAATTAGCAGAACATGAAGGAACACCAGTTGCTCCAGACGCACGTCGTGCAAGCGAGCGTCCGGCTGGTTCGGATCGCGGTAATGATCGCGGCCCAAATCGCAATCATGATCGTGGCCCAAATCGCAACCAAGATCGCAATCAAGATCGCAATCAAGATCGCAATCAAGATCGCAATCAAGATCGCAATCAAGATCGCAACCAAGGCAATGATCGTGGACAGGATCGCCAGAATAGTTTTCAACGTGATGGAGCCGAAGGTGGCCCAAACCGCAATCGCAATCGCAACCGTCGACGTCGGGGCAAAGGTCCTCGTGATGAAGGCCCACAGGGCAGTGATCGTTACGAATCATTCGAGCCAGAAGTTTCGAATGAACCGATTTCGACTGAACCAGTTTCAGTTTCGGGTTACCTAGACCTGCGTGATGAGGGCTACGGCTTCTTGCGCGTCAACGGCTACTTGGCAAGTGCAGGTGATGCATATGTTGCTGTTCGGTTAACCCGTCAATACGGTCTGCGCAAGGGTGATCATGTCACAGGTATGTGCAAGCCAGCCGGCCGCAATGAGAAGAACCCAGCAATGTTGGATGTTGCAACGATCAATGGTGTTGCTGCCGACAAAGCAAAGGCACGTCCTCGTTTCGAAGATCTCACAGCGCTGTTTCCTGATTCCAAACTTGGACTTGAAAACGCTGCAGATCCAAACAACATGACCGCACGCATTATCGACTTGATCTCACCAATTGGTAAAGGTCAACGCGGAATGATCGTGTCGCCTCCAAAGGCCGGCAAAACGACAATCATGAAAACGATTGCAACGTCGATCGAGCGCAATCACCCAGAAGTGAAATTGATTGTTCTCTTGATTGACGAGCGCCCTGAAGAAGTGACTGACATGAAGCGCACGGTGAAGGGCGAAGTGATTGCTTCAACGTTCGATCGTCCGTCTGAAGAACACACTCAAGTTGCCGAACTCGTGCTTGAAAAAGCAAAGCGAATGGTTGAAATGGGCGAAGACGTCGTCATCATTCTTGACGGCATTACTCGTTTGTCTCGTGCATACAACTTGTCGGCACCTGCAACTGGACGAATCATGTCCGGTGGTATCGATGCTGGTGCGCTGTATCCACCAAAGAAGTTCTTTGGTTCGGCTCGCAACGTTGAAGAAGGCGGCAGCCTCACGATCCTTGCAACAGCATTGGTCGAGACAAACAGCCGAATGGACGATGCAATTTTCGAAGAGTTCAAAGGTACGGGCAACATGGAACTTCGTCTCGATCGCAAGATCTCGGAGCGCCGAATTTACCCAGCCATTGACGTAGATGCTTCAAGCACTCGACACGAAGAATTGTTGTTCGATCGGAAGCAATTGCAGATGGTGTGGAAACTGCGTCGAGTGTTGAGTGGCTTGGCCGAGGGTGGCAACGCTGCTCCTGGTCTTGAACTGTTGATCGACCGATTGAAGACATTTAAGAACAACGATGAGTTCTTGTCCGAAATCGCCAAGCAACCAAACGCCTAATTCAGTAACGCTTCATTGGCTTTTCTCGCATGAGTGAGAACAACAATCAGAAAAGTCGTGTTGCACAGCTTGCTTTGCGTAATGCAATGGCGGGCATGGGTTCAGATGCACAACCTGAGTTTGTTGAATTTGCACTTGGCGCAGGTGCCGTAAGCGCAAATCATGCTTGGGTTGTGGTACTCGAGCAATGTGATCGTTCGCTTGGGCCGGTGCTGTTGTGGGCACAAAAGTTTGATGCAACATCGCTTGACATCTTCGTTGTGTCTGACGCCGACCTCATTGCGAGACGTGCTCAGTTATTTGATATCGATATTCGTGTCTGGCTAGTTGCGGATAAGAAGGTGACGATTGCTGAACCGGCTGCGGTGCTTGCGGTATCGCAAGTGCCACAATCACATGAGCAATTTGCTGACCTCATTGCACAGTCTGGGGCCGAAGTCGTTCGTGAGCACGGTGTGTTGAGCGGGGAAGCAATGGGGCTTGAAGTGTGCAGGGTGGTTGTCGATGAAAATGACAACACTCCTCGACTCGAAATCGGTGTCGGCGCACACGACCGCGAGACATTCCAGATGCTGCATGGCAAAGTTGCCACGCTTGAATCACTTGTCAAAGTTGTCGACATTGTGAGAGGGCATCGTCAAAGCGGGGTAGAGCATCATCCACTCAACAGGCTTGCTGCCGAACGCTTGTTGCGACATCGAGTAGTTGTTGACCCACACTTGATCGCTGCGTCATCAATGGAAGTCGTCGAGCCACCGGTAAAACGTCTCAATGTGAAAGATGCAGTACCGTGTTGCGCGGTTGGTGTATCTGAGCAAGGTCAACCGCTGGTTGTGGTGTGTACTGCGGTAGTCGATGTAGATGTGGTTGCCTTTGCCGCTGATGCGCGTGTACGAATTGCGCCAGATGCACAGCTTGTCATCGCAACCCACACCAATAACGTGACACCATCGTTGGCAAAGTTGGCGAAATCACTGCGTAATCCTGCACGTTTCGTTGAAGTCGCACCTGTAGTGCGCTAAAAAAGTCGTAGCCTAAGAGTCGTGTTAGACAGACTCGTTCAAATAGATGCCGATTATCGGGCGCTTGAAGAGAGTTTGGCTAGCCAAGAGGTTTTGAGTGATCAAGCAAAATTGCGTGATGCTTCGCGCCGCTATAAGCAGCAAACACCGTTGGTGCTGTGCATCCGCGAATATCTCGACACTGAAGGCAACACTGAGGCTGCACGTGAGTTGTTGACCGATGCCGATGGCTCTGAGCGTGAGCAGCTACAAGCCGAAATAGATTCTGGAATTGCCAAATTGTCCGAGTTGGAAGAGCGCCTGAAGGTATTGCTCTTGCCAGCCGATCCAAACGACGGCAAGAACATCATCATTGAAATTCGGGGCGCAGAAGGTGGCGAAGAAGCAAACCTTTTTGCGAGCGACCTGTTTGATATGTATGCGGCGTATGCAGCAAAGCAAGGTTGGTCGTGGGAAGTGTTGTCGCGGGACAACTCGCCGATGGGTGGTATCAACCAAATCACCGTGTCGGCAAAAGGTGACACCGTGTGGACAAAGATGCGTTTTGAAGGTGGACCACACCGTGTGCAACGCGTGCCTGTTACCGAAGCACAAGGTCGTATTCATACATCTTCTGCAACAGTGATGGTGTTGCCTGAAGCTGAAGAAGTTGACGTTGAGATCGACGAAAAAGATCTACACATCGACGTGTATCGCGCGAGCGGTCCTGGTGGTCAGGGCGTAAACACCACTGACTCTGCGGTACGTATTACTCACAAACCATCCGGTTTGGTTGTGGCCATGCAAGATGAGCGCAGTCAGTTGCAAAACAGATTGCGCGCCATGACGGTGTTGCGTTCTCGTTTGCTCAAGTTGCGCGAAGACGAGCAAGCCGAAAAGATGTCGGCACAACGCAAAGCCCAGGTGGGCAAGGGTGGTCGAGGCGAAAAGATTCGCACATACAACTTCAAAGAAAATCGCATCACTGATCACCGAATCGGTTTCACGTTGTACCAATTACAAGATGTATTGATGGGCAATCTAGACACAGTTATTGATGCGCTGACCGAGCAGTTTGAGATCGAGCAGTTGGCTGGCGCATCCGTCGAAGTTCACTAATCGAGTAGCGCAAAGTGACCGAGGCAACCGACACAGTTTCGTGGCGCGAAATGCTTGTAGCGACTGCCGAGCAATTGGATAATGCTCAAGAAGCGCGATGGTTGTGTGAACACGCAAGTGGCATGGATTCTGCCGAGTTTTCTGCTGAGCAAGATCAGCTGGTGACTGTTGCATGCGCGAAGAGTTTGAACTCAATGGTTCGCGATCGACTGAGTGGTGTGCCACTGCAATACGTCATGAAGCGTTGGGCATTTAGACATCTCGACATAATGGTTGACAAGCGTGTACTTATTCCGCGACCCGAGACCGAACAAGTCGTGCAAGTTGCGCTAGATATTGCCCGAAAAACAAGTAGCGATCAGGCTCTGCGTGTTGTCGATCTGGGTACGGGTAGTGGTGTGATTGGTCTGTCAATGGCGTTTGAACTTGGCGCCGAAGCCGCACATGTGTGGCTCACCGATGCGTCGGTTGATGCGCTCGATGTTGCCCGCGCAAACATGGTTGGCATTGGTCGTGCTGCAGCAAATGTGCGTGTTGTGCATGGCAGTTGGTGGGATGCACTACCGCAAGACATTGCTGGCCAGATCGATATTGCTATTTGTAATCCGCCATATATTGCTCAGGGCGACAGCGAAGTTGCGCCAGACGTTCATTTGTATGAACCGCATTCCGCTTTGTACGCGAGCGACAACGGACTTTCAGATTTACGCACAGTTGTTGAAGGTGCTTCAACATGGTTGAAGAAGTCCGGTTGGTTAGTGCTCGAGATTGGGTATCAACAGGGTGCTGAAGTGCTCGCAATGATGTCTGCATCTGGTTTTGTTGGTGCAGAGATCAAACAAGATTTGTCAGGCCGAGACCGCATTGCGGTTGGCCGACTAGTTGGCTAGTGCGCGCTGCAAAAATTGAAGTTGGTGCAGTAGTAAATTCTCTGCAACAACTTCTTGTGGCGTCATGTGCGTAACCCCGCTGAGCGCGAGCAGTTCATGAACTTTGCCGTGGTGGAGTAGTGCTGTTGAAAACTGCAGTGTGTGAGCAGCAAGTACGTTGTCATCTGCAAGCCCATGAATGAGGAGCAATGGTCGCTCGAGTAGGTGGGCATGTGCCACGAGAGAAGTTGATTCGTAGTCTTCGGGGCGCACTTGCGGATTACCCATGTAGCGCTCGGTGTAGTGCGTGTCGTACAAATCCCATTTGGTGACAGGTGCGCCGGCAACCGCAGCATGAAACAAGTTGGGGGCTCGTAGTACGGCAAGTGCAGCCAAGTAGCCGCCGAAGCTCCACCCACGGATTCCTACTCGTGTGGTGTCGGCACACGGAACCAGGTTTGGTAGTTCGTGCAGAACCGCAATTTGATCTTCAAGAATTTTGGTTGCAAGATCGTGATGCACATCGCGTTCCCATTGTGTGCCTCGGCCTGGTGTGCCTCGGCCATCGGCAATGACCACACAAAAACCTTGGTTGGCAAACCATTGCGAAGCAAAATATGCACCCGACGCTGACACCACTCGTTGCGCATGTGGTCCACCGTATGGGTCGAACAGAATGGGCAGTGAAGAACCATCATGATTGTGTGGCATCACGATTGCTGTTGCAATCTTGTTTGGGCCAACTCGGTGCAGTGTCACATTTGGCGTGAGGAGAGAAGTCTCGGCATTGTTCGTGATCTGATGTGCGCCATTGACTTGAGTGATGGTGCGCATTTCATTCAGCGTTGCGCTGCGAATCACAACTGTGTCTCCACCAACCGAAGCGGTAAACATGCCTGGTTTCTCGGTGAGTGAAGACACGGTTAGATCTGAAAGAGCACAGCGCATTACATGTAGCACCGTGGGGTCGACAATTGGGTTCGCAGCAAAATAGATGGCGGTCGTTGTCGTTGCAATGATGTTTCTCACTTGCGTATCACTATTGGTAACGACTTGATCACCAACAGTCAGTGCTCGCACACCATTGCGTTCACAGCACATTGCAAGCCGACCATCTTCGAGAAGTGCGGGGCTGCCAGCTACTAAATCGATCCAATGTTCATCGGTTTCGGTGCGAATTGTGGATAAAGCGCCGGTGCTGGTGTCGACTGCACAAACCTCAAGTTTGGTCTGATCACGATTCTGTAGCGCAAGAACCAATCCGTTGCTTGTCCATTGAACATTGGTGAGGTATTCGAATTGCGATTGCTTCCACTGAACGTCAACCCGGACCTTCTTTTTGTTGGCTGAGTCAATTCCGAAAATATGCAACGAAACATCAGCGTTTTTCGTGCCAGCAAACGGATAACGATGTGGCCAGGGTTTGGTTTCTGGATTTGCTGGGTCGCCAATCCATGTCATGGCAACCGGTGAATTGTCAACACGACACACTGCTAATGAGGTGCTGTCGGGGGACCACCAAAAACCTCGTTGGCGGCCCATTTCTTCGCCCGCAACAAACTCTGCTTGACCCCAAGTGACTTCATCATTTGATTGATTCTCGGTGGCCACAATGGTTTCTAAGCCAGTCATGTCGCAGACACACAATCTTCCATTTCGCACGTATGCAATGTGTTTGCCGTTTGGGCTGATTCGTGGATCAAAGATTGCCGCAGATGTTTCGATCTGTTGGGTGTATGCGGTAACAAGGTTGGTTACAAAAAGTTTCCCGGCAACGCAATATGCAGCATTGAGAACTTGTTGGTCGTACGAGTATCCGACAATTCCTGATGCACCTTCGCGAGCGCGTTCGCGCCGAGCCTGCTCTGCTGCAGTATCGAGGTGTGAGTCACCAGCCGACTTGTTGTTTACATGCAGTGCAACCATGTCGGCAACACAGGTTTCCACCGATGTGGCTACGTCTAATACATACAGAGAGTTGACCGAGTCTGAACCGCCGAGTGATCTGCAGTACACGACTCGCAATCCATCAGGGGATACAACGATGTTGCGCGGCTCGCCAAGTGTGAGCCGTTGGGTACGAGCAAACTGCCGCGGAAAAGTATCAGAGACTGTTTTAAACACAAATATCGCCGGTTGCGTCGAGTGTGACAGTTTTGCCAACCCACTCGTTTTCGCACATGTCTTTTCCAAGTTGTGTGTTGTCGCTTGTTGCCCATGCTCTGCGTCCATCCGCCAAAAGAACTGCGGCGCGTACTTTTTCTGGAGCACCAGTGCGATCGTGCATCACGCTGTATGCCTCGACGGTTGCCGAACCCTGAGCATCAACTGCGGTTGCAACTTCTCGACGAGGTAACGAATCGACTTCGCTTTGTGGGGACTCGTGCTTAAAACCATGTTGTGGCGGTGTGGTTGCGTACACACCGAAAGCATGCTTTGTTGCGTAGCCACCGTTGGCCCAAACCAAGCCAGTTTCCTGAGGGTTTTCGCGCAACTTTGTCATGGTTGTTGCAATTGCGTGCATCACATAGCTATTGAATGGTCCGCCCGCAAACGAGAGTCCACCCGTGCAGGTGAGTTGTCGGTCGAGCGAAACACCGAGTGATTCTGCGCCAAGTTGCACAGCAGAAGGGAAGCATGAATAGAGATCGAGATTCTCAATGTCGTCAATTGATTTTTGTGCAAGTTGGAGCACGCGTTGACCACCAATACGTATCGCTGGAGTGTCAGTAAATGAATAGCGATGTGAAACAAAGTTGTGTTCGTGACAGTCGGTTCCTGCGTGCAAAAAAATCCATTTGTCACGCGCAATTCCCAGTGCCTCGGCACGCTCCACTGAGCACATCACCAATGCTGCTGCCATGTCGACATCATTGTTCGAGTTCATTAACTTTGTGTAGGGAAAACCGATCATTCGATTGTCTTGCGTTGGTGTACGGATGGCCTCAGCGGTGTACTTCTGTTGAATCCACGCATGTGGGTTCGTGGCCGCAACCCCGCTAAAACGCGACCACAGTTCGCTGATGTGTTTTTGGTGATCTACGACTGTTCGTTTATCGCGGTAACGCAACGCAGTTTCAAACATCGGATAAATCTCAATTGGCAACATGATGTTGTGAGCCAATTCAATTTCGTGATTCATGACAAGGTCTTCGCCAAGCGCAGTTGGTGCTTGTCGTTTTTGACCCTCTTGGTCTTCTTTTTGTTCCATCCACGGCAACGTCATTTGTGCGGCACGCGCTCGGCGGCGTGATCTAAATGATTCTCCGCCGGTCAACACGATCATCTGCGCACCATTGTCACGAATCTGCAGCGCTGCACTATTCACCAAATACTGCGGCATATTGCCACCGTGAGGCGTAAGACCGTATTCACTTGCACCGATCTCAAGTAGGGATGCGACGTCTTGAGCGGGGTTGGTGTTTCGGGTTGAGAGCGAGCGGACAACGCGTAGTGCATCTATCGTCATCGCATTCTTTGTGCCTTCAACGCGTACACCCGCATCAGCGAAAGCCTCACGAACTGCTCGCGCCATTAAATCAATTGGCCCTGCTGCATTCTCGAGAGCATCAACATGTTGAGCGACCTGTGCCTGCCCGACAAGGATTGGGGTGCGTGGGTCGATCTTGTTTTGGCCGGATGTCACTCGGTCAACTGTATATATGTAGTGAATTAAGCAAAGTATTGGTGGGGTTGCTCGTGATCTAGGATCGTGCGCAGTGAATAGCCCACAGATATGCACGATTGCTATTGGTTCTGACCATGCAGGTTTCGAACTCAAGGCGCACCTGGTCGAGGTGTTGACAAAAGCCGGTCACAAAGTTGACGACCACGGCACACATTCCACCGACTCGATTGATTACCCGCCAATTTGTGCAGCAGTTGGTCGTGCAGTGCGTGACGGCAAAGCCGACATGGGCATTGTGTTAGGCGGAAGCGGACAAGGCGAGCAGATCGCAGCGAATAAAGTGCGCGGAGTTCGTGCAGCACTGTGCAATGACGTTTATCTTGCAGAAATGGCGCGCTCACACAACAATGCAAACGTGTTGTCGATGGGTGGCCGAGTAGTCACCTTTGAACTAGCAGATCAAATCTTGAACGTTTTTCTCACGACACCTTTTGAAGGCGGTCGTCATGATCGAAGAGTTGCACAATTAACCGAAATTGAAGAACAAGAAGGAAACTGATAATGCCTTGGCCATCTCAAACATCCCGCGACACCGAAACTTTTGGATACATCGACGAAGAGAACACCCGTCAAATCACTGGCTTGCAGTTGATCGCAAGCGAAAACTTCACGTCGCCAGATGTCATGGAAGCAACTGGTTCGGTGCTCACAAACAAATATGCAGAGGGCTATCCAACGAAGCGTTATTACGGTGGCAATGCGGTCGTTGACAAGATTGAAGCGCTTGCAATTGAACGAGTCAAAAAACTCTTTGGCGCCGATCACGCAAACGTGCAACCTCACTCTGGTGCAAGCGCCAACATGGCCGTTTACTTGGGACTCGTTAAGCCTGGAGACACAATTTTGGGTTTGAGCCTTGACCACGGTGGTCACCTCACTCACGGGTCGCCTGTGAATGCCAGCGGAATTTTGTACAACTTCAAATCATTTCGTGTTGGTGCCACTGATGAGCGTTTGGATTTTGATCAAATTCGTGAATTGGCTCTCGAGCATCGTCCGAAGATGATTGTTGCGGGAACAACTTCGTATCCGCGCCGACTCGAACCAGAGCCGTTTAAAGCAATCGCCGATGAAGTTGGCGCGCTGATGATGTTTGACATTGCGCACATTGCAGGTCTCGTTGCTGGTGGCGCACATCCGAACCCAGTTCCGTTCGCCGATGTCGTAACGTTCACAACCCACAAAACTTTGCGCGGTCCTCGCGGTGGTTGCATCCTTTCTTCTGCAGCACATGCAGCAGCCATTGACAAAGCGGTGTTTCCTGGCAGCCAGGGTGGTCCGCTCCAGCATGCAATCGCTGGCAAAGCAGTTGCATTTCACGAAGCTATGCAACCGAGCTTCACGGTGTATGCACACCAAATCGTCAAGAATGCTTCGGCGCTCGCGGAAGCATTGGCACATCAAGGTTTCAGGCTTGTCTCGGGTGGCACTGACACCCACATGATGGTTGTTGACTTGCAGCCCTTTGACAGTGAATTGACCGGCAAGGAAGCACAGTTGGTGCTTGATCAAGCCGGTATCACGCTGAATAAAAACAACATCCCAAATGATCCGCGCAGCCCGTTTGTTACTTCTGGTGTGCGGATCGGTGTTCCATCGGTAACCACGCAAGGAATGACAGAAAAAGAAATGCCATTGATTGCTGAATACATTGCGACGACTTTGCGTGGTCGAAATGACCCTGCGATTGTTGCCGAAGTTCGTGCAAAAGTTGCCGCATTGTGCGCCAAGTTCCCGGTGTATCCAACTGTCAAGAAATAATTTGTGATTGATCTCAACGGCTACCTAATAGTTGGTGGGTGCGCCGCTGTTGTTACAGCAGCAAGACTCCAGTTGTTG
>JBIKID010000072.1:0-8109 GCA_044361815.1 Ilumatobacteraceae bacterium
ATTTTTCACCTGGTTCGTATATAGAGCGCAAAATCAATCGTGGGGCAGTGTTCTTCTGGGACGCCGGCAAAAAGGTCTACGAGCTGGTCAACCCAGATGGTGTGGCGTATGTGATGCAGGCACGTTGCATTGGCATAGACCCAACAATCAGTGAAGAAAGTCTTGACACATTGGGCGACAAGCTGTCGATGCCAGCAGGTTGGTCGTATCGCGTTCGGGTGTTGAGCGAAGAATTGGTTGTTGATACCACTGCTCATGTGGCAACGGTGTTGCAAGACGAGTTTGAAAACACGTACACGCTCCCAAACTAAAATAACCGTCTAGAGTTGGTGTGATGACAGCATCAGTTGGCAGTATTCACCCGCTCGATCCACTGAGCAACACAGAACTCGCGGCTGCTGTAGCGCAGGCCAAGTCCGCCTGGAATCTTGATCACCGCCATCTATTTGCAATGGTGCAACTCGACGAACCAACGAAAACTGAGTTGGCAAGCATCCAACCCAACGTGCCAGTTGTGCGCCGCGCGCGCATGACGGTGTGGGACAAATCTCGTGGAGTGGTCTCTGAAGGCGTATTGATTTTGGGCGGTGCTACTGGCGCACTTGTCGAGATCGCTGGTGCAAAGGCACCTATATTAAGCAGCGAATCGGAGCAAGCAATTGCTGCAGTGCGTGCCGATGCGCGAATAATTGATGCATTGCGTGTGCGAGGCATTAACGACGTAAACACCGTACACATGGAGACATGGCCGATAGGTGCGCAGATGCCAAAGCATCTCGACACAGGCAGGCGAGTGATCTGGACACCGATGTGGCATTGCCCAACACCGCAAGCAAACTTTTATGCGCACCCGATTGGCGGATTGCACGCAATTGTTGACTTGGATACTTGCGAAGTTGTGGATGTTGAGAATGATGAGCAAATTCCAATTCCGCAAACACCTGGCCCGTATCGCGCAAGCCAGACAGGCGCAAATATTGGTCTCAAAGAACTCGCGATCACGCAACCCGATGGCGCTTCGTTCACTGTCAACGGTTGGCGCATTGATTGGGAGCGCTGGAATATGCGAATCGGGTTTTGCCAGCGTGAAGGATTGGTTATTCACGAAGTGCAGTTTGATGACAATGGCGTCGAACGACGTATTGCGCGCCGGTTATCGATCGCCGAGCTGGTCATTCCGTATGGCGATCCAAGCCAAGGTGCGTATCGCAAAAATGCATTTGATACTGGCGAGTTTGGTTTGGGCAATTACACCAACTCGCTCACACTTGGTTGTGACTGCTTGGGCGAGATTGTGTATTTGGATGCTGCCGTGACCCAGCCAGACGGCTCAATTCGCGAGATTCCAAATGCGATCTGCATGCACGAAGAAGACGTAGGCATTTTGTGGAAACACGTAGACATTGATGGACATGTTGAGGTGCGACGTGGTCGCAGGTTTGTGGTGTCTTCCATTGTGACTGTCAACAATTATGAATACGGCTATTTCTGGTATTTCTACCAAGACGGTTCAATTGAGTTTGAAGCAAAGTTGACGGGCATTGTGCTCACAGTTTCTGATTTTCCTGGTGCCGATCATCCGTCAGCAACCGAAATCGAGCCAGGCCTGTGGGCGCCGTTTCATCAACACATCTTGTGCGCTCGTCTCGACATGGATATCGACGGAACCTCAAACAGCGTTGTAGAAGTTGATGCTTTTGCACATCCTGTTGGCCCAAAAAATCCATTAGGTGGCGCTTACGAAACAAGTGAAACAGTTTTTGCTACCGAATCTGTTGCACAACGAGTGATTGATCCGTTCAAGAATCGTTTTTGGAAGATCATCAATCCTGGTCGCAAGAATCACATGGGCAAATCAGTTGGATACAAGTTGGTTCCCGGCCACACCACGTTTCCGATGGCGTTGCCCGAATCGGTGATTGGTCGCAAAGCCGGTTTTATGTACAAGCATTTGTGGGTAACGCCACATGTAGAAGAAGAGCGTTATCCCGCTGGCGACTATCCGTTTCAACATGAAGGTGGCGCGGGTTTGCCAGAGTGGACGAGCACTGATCGCAATGTTGACAACACTGATGTTGTGTTGTGGTACGTGTTTGGCACTAACCATATTCCACGCATTGAGGACTGGCCGGTTATGCCAGTTGAACGCGCAGGGTTTCAGCTCAAGCCAAGCGGATTTTTTTCACGCAGCCCAGGCATGGACGTTGCTGCGGCAAAACCTGCTTGCCACTAACGAAGTGTGGCCCACACTGGCTGATGATCTGATGCATCTGTAGTTCCATCGATGTAGGCAGCAACTGTTTCAAAGTGTGGAGATACAAAAACAAAGTCAATGCGCAAATCTCGGTCGGTGCCTTGTTCTGGGTTTTTCTTGAAAGTCGCTGTTGACCCTGCAGTCGCTGGAGAGAGTGACCATGTATCCCTAAATCCTGCATTGGCGACAAGCTTGATTACATGTGATTCGGGTTCGTCATTGAAATCCCCAGTCAGAATGATTTCTTTGGGCATTTGCGGCACGGTGTCATTCATCTGCCAGTGTTCGCGGTATTCATCATCGCCTTCGTCACCGTTCCATGCGCCACCCTCAATAGTTGCAACGGCGCACTGTTTAAGAAGTGATTCGATCTGGGTAATACGGTTTGTCTCGGTGACGTCGGTGAGATGAAGGTTGATGACACGAATTTGTTTCTCGGGGGTGGCAATCACAGCCTCTAGAGCAACGCTCCACATATTCATATTGATTCCGGTGTCATCTTTGGGCATATGAATAACTCGTGATGACACGATTGGATACCGGCTCGCGATCATTTGTCCGCCCTGGCGACGCCTGTTGATGACTGTTCCATCCGCGCCAATAGCGCTGGCATCAACATCAATTGAAGGCCCAAAAACGCAATACCTATCGGGGAGCAGTTGCTGGATTTCGGCAAATTGATCGGCCATATTGGTGCGCCGCCAATTGCGATCAATCTCTTGCAGGCAGATGATGTCAGCCTTGCGAATGGGCTCTATTGCGCGAGCAAGGTCGTAGCGATAGTCGGCCCCCAATGAATATTGGATGTTGTAGGAGACAACAGACAGCAAACTCATATTTGACAGCATATGGAGTGGTTAGTGTTGCGTTCATGCAAAAGAAAACAATTCTTCGGGTGTTCACAATTGGTCTTTTATGCGGGTCTGCACTGCTGACTTCGTGTGGTCGTGCCACAACTGTCTCGGGTGTGTTGCGAGTTGCAAATGACGCAGGGTTCGGCGGCGCTGAGACGATGGATCCGTACGACGGCAACAGAACTTGGCCAACCATCAACATGGTGTTCGACCGACTCATTGGTGTTGACAAAGATTTCTCACCAATTCCAGAACTCGCCTTGTCGTGGACCTCTAACGAAGATTTAACAGAGTGGACACTTGTTTTACGTCAAGACGTTGTATTTCACGATGGCAGTACTTTCACTGCCGATGATGTTGTCTACTCGATCAATCGCATGATTGATCCGGAGTTTGATTCACCAGTACGTGCGGTGCTTGGCGTGATTGAGTCTGCCGAAGCAATTGATGTCTACACAGTCAAACTTTCATTGTCTACGGGCGAAGCCGATCTTCCTTCGTTGTTAGCCGACTATCGCGCACTGATGACTCCAGTCGACTCGCAGGAAACAATTGGCAAGACGCCAGTTGGCACAGGCCCATTCAAGATGGAGACATTTGATCCTGAAGGAACAACCGTTCTTGTAGCCAACGAAAACTATTTCTTTGGCAAGCCCAAGTTGAGCAAGATCGAGATCATTACGTTTGCAGACTCACAGTCGGCTGCGCAGGCACTTTCTGGCGATCAGGTTGATCTGTTGTTGGCCATTGATGGCAAGTCATCTTCCATCTTCGGTGACGCCGCCAAATTTACGTTGCAAACAATCCCATCTGGCGACTGGAATGCAATTGATTTCCGGGTCGATCGAAAGCCATTCGATGATGTACGTGTGCGAAAAGCATTGCGCATCGCAGCGGATCGTCAAGTAATTGCCGACACCGTGCTGGGAGTTGGAGGCGGAGTCGTTGCATGTGACACTCCTGTTTGGACTGCAGACCCATATAGATGGGACGGACCATGCGCGAAAGACACCGAGGGAGCAAAAGCATTGTTGGCCGAAGCTGGTTTCCCAGATGGAATTGACATTGATATTTACACCAGCGATGTTGAAGTGCACATGGTTGAACTTGTTGAGGCATATCAGCAACAAGTTAAAGACGCCGGTATTCGTGTGACGATCAAGATGGCTGACGCGAGTGGATTTTGGGATGACGTATGGATGAAAGAATCTGCATTCGTTGACAGTTGGGGTCAGCGTCCCGCTGCTCAAGTGCTCAATGAGGTGTATCGCAGCACCGCTGCATGGAATCCGACCGGCCAGGTTGATTTAGCGCTTGACGCAATGCTCGATGATGCCCGTTCAACACAAGATTTGGCAGAGCGCAAGCAAAAGTACATCGCAGTTCAAGAACACATTTTCGAAAACTCCGGAATCTTCCTGCCGTATCACAAGACTTTGACACGGGTGATGAGCAGCAAAGTTCAGGGAATTGATCCAATCGTGATTGACGCAGTTCGATGGGAGAAGATCAGCGTTTCCTGATATCACTATGAAGAATTTGGCTAGGCGAGTGCTGTTTACTCTTGGTGCGTTTGTGTCGCTTGCTGTTTTGTCATTTCTTGGAATTGATGCATTACCAGGTGATGGTTGCACCGCATTGCTTGGTCGATTTGGCACGGATGCCAAGATCGCCGAATGTCGCGAGGAGAATCAGCTCACTGATCCAGTAGTTGTTCGACTTGGCAACTGGGCCAACGATGTAGTGCATGGAGATCTTGGTTATTCGATCAAGCGAGATGAGCAGGTTGCGCAGATCATTTTGCCTCGCATACGAAACACCGCCATGTTGGCTGTTGTTGCTGCCCTCATGGCGTTTCCAAGCGCAATTGTGGCTGGCTTATTGATTGGTCGTTATCCACACAGTCGCATCGGCAAAGCAATCAACACGTTGGGGGTAGTCGCGATGACACTTCCAGAGTTTGTGATCGCCACTATCTTGTGGCTGGTCTTTTCTATTTGGATTCCCATATTCCCCGGAGTGACGGTGGTGCCGAGCAATGCAACAGTCTTAGAACTATTGCCACATATATGGATGCCTGCGCTCACTCTCGCAGCAGTTGTGTTTGCGCACTCGATGCGCACTATGAAGGCTGGAGTAACAACGATTCAGACAATGCCTTTTGTGGAAAGCGCTCGGCTTCGAGGAACAAAAGAGCGGGTCACTTTGCTGCGTCATATTTTGCCAGCGGCAATGCCCCCAGTTGTCAACACGATTGCAGTAGATGCCGCGTGGCTTCTCACTGGAACCTTTGTGACAGAAGCAGTGTTCAACTATCGCGGATTGGGCAGATTGGCAATAGATGCAATTTCGGATCGTGATACTGCAATCATCTTGCCAATTATCTTGTTTGGTCTTGGTGTCTATCTCACCATGTCGCTTATTGCAGATATGGTCGTTCGACTGCTTGATCCACGACTGAAGCAGCAGCGCTCATGAATAAACGAATTGTTTATTGCGTGCTTGGGTTTCATGCGGTCGTTGCGCTCCTTGCGCCTTTGTTACCACTCGCACCCACAGACGAACAAGATCCTGGCGCAATGTTGCAAGGATTTTCGACTGCTCACTGGCTGGGCACAGATGCGTTGGGTCGAGATGTCTTGAGTCGTGCGCTCCACGGAGGACGGCCATCGCTCGTTATCGCGCTTCTGGCAACGGCTCTTTCGGCAATCATCGGTGTTGCACTCGGTTCACTTGCTGCCCTGGCTGGCGGCTGGATTGATGAAGCACTTGCGCGGTTGATTGACTTTTTGCTTGCAGCACCAACACTGATTTTGTTGTTGTTGATTGCAAGCTTCTTTGGTCATGATCCATATATCTTGAGTGTCACTCTTGGTTTGATGTATGCGGCTCCTATTGCTCGAGTAGCACGGGGAAGCACGCAAGTCTTGCTGGCACGCGACTTCGTGCGAGTCGCAAGACTGCAGGGAGGTCGAGGCGTCAATCTGTTGTTTGGAGAGGTGCTGCCAAATGTGTGGCGAGTGGTGTTGACCGAGATAGCAATGCAGTTCACGTGGATTATTTTGGCGTTCAGTTCGCTTTCGTTTTTGGGGCTCGGCGCTAGTCCTCCGACGCCCGAATGGGGTTTGATGATTGCTGAGGCGCGCTCGTATATGACGATTAATCCGCTCTCGGTAATCACACCAATAGTGATGCTTGCTTCACTTGTATTGGCTGTGCAGGCACTGGTGGATCACGAATGAATACCATTCTGCATTTTGAGCAAGTGTGTGTAGAGGCTCGAGATCGCAATCAAGTCGTGACGCCAATTCTTCAATCAGTAGATCTGAAAGTCGAAATGGGCGAGAGGCTTGGCATTGTCGGAGGGTCGGGGAGTGGAAAGTCGACGTTGTTGCGCATAGCGGCAGGTGTGTTGTCACCAGGGTTGCATCTCACGTCGGGCAATGTGTTGACGGCGGGGGTCAACATGCTTGCTGTCGGCCCCAAAGTTCGCCAGGAAATGTATGGCAGTTCGGTTGCACTTGTCGCGCAATCTCTGGGCGAGGCTCTCACATCCCACTTGACCATCCGGGCACATTTCCGCGACACGCTCGGTCGTGACGTTGCGGATGAAACAATTCTGTCATCACTCGATGATGCTGGTTTGGACGGAGCGAAATATCTGCATCGTTACCCACACCAGATTTCTGGAGGCGAACGCCAGAGAGTTTTGCTCGCTCTTGCACTCGTTCGTTCACCTTCCTTATTACTGCTTGATGAGCCGACCTCGGCCTTAGATGTAGGAATCGCTGCAGATGTGTTGGCAACAATCACCAGATTGCAAGAGTCGAGAGGTTTTGCACTTGTTTGTGTGAGCCACGACTTTGGGGTCGTTGGCCGCGTGTCTGATCGATTGGCAGTGATGAGCCGAGGCCAAATCGTGGAGCAAGGTTCAACAGATCAAGTTCTTGCGAATCCATCTGATCCATATACACAATCGCTGCTCTCATCGATACCGCGTTTGCATGTGCGAATTCGTGAACCACAAACGATTGTGCAGCAACCAGTCGTGGTTGTGCACGATCTCACGGTTGTCAGAAGCGGATCAACGCGCGCACTTGACTCGATAAATCTTGAAGTTGGAAAAGGTGAAGTTGTTGGGATCATTGGTGAATCAGGGAGTGGCAAGTCAACACTCTTGTCGGTGATCTGTGGACTTGTGCCGCACACGTCAGGCTCAATACGCGACGCAAATAGCTTCGATCTCACGACTCCTTTGCGAGATCGGCCAATTTCGGTGCTTTCGCAAATTCAAATGGTGTTTCAAAACCCAGATGACTCACTCAATCCCGTACGGACTGTGGAGCAGTCAATGGCCCGCTACACCCATGCCAGTCGTGACGAGGTTCTTGCAGCGCTTGATGCAGTGGAATTATCAGAGCAATTCTTGCTGCGTCGCCCAAGCGAAATGTCGGGTGGAGAGAAGCAACGCGTTGCAGTTGCTCGAGCATTACTTGCGCATCCACAGCTGTTGTTGTTGGACGAAGTGACATCTGCACTTGATGTGACTGTGCAAGCATCTGTGGTCAAGATGCTTGCGAGTGTTCAGGCCGCAACCGGAATGTCGATGGTGATTGTGTCGCACGATATTGCGTTGATTGCATCATTTGCCGACAGGCTCATTGTGTTAAGAAATGGACATGTTGTCGAACAAGGTTCTGTGGGTGATGTTGTCGAATCTCCGACAGATCTGTACACCCAGCACTTAGTGAAATTGGCAGCGACCACAGTTCACAAATAAAAAATCCGGCTTGCCGCTTGCGCAACAAACCGGATTTTGTAGTTTTTAATTGCAGGTACTAGACCTGCAACGAATTAACGCTTCTTCTTTTTAGCGACTGCCTTTTTTGCAGCTGGCTTCTTTGCTGCAGGCTTTGCTGCTGGTGCAGCTGGCTTGCGAACAGTTACCAACTTTGGTGCTGGAGCAACGCCGAGGGCGATGTCCTTAAAGCCTTTGAGTGC
>JBIKID010000013.1:0-26095 GCA_044361815.1 Ilumatobacteraceae bacterium
AACGGTTGCCGAAAGCGCACCGAAGATCGTGACGTTCACCATTCCGTTGGACAAGGTCGGCGAAGTGATTGGGCCAAAGGGCAAAGTCATCAACACGATCCAGCAAGAGACCGGCGCAGAGATCAACGTCTCTGATGACGGTGCAACTGGAATCATCACCATTGGTTCACCAGACAACGCCAAGGTAGAAGACGCAAAGGCACGCATTCTTGCCATTGTTGATCCACCGACAGCCGACTTGGGTGCTACTTACACGGGCCGCGTAGTCAACATCGCGCAGTTCGGTGCATTCGTCAACATCCTTCCTGGACGTGATGGCCTCGTGCACATCTCCAAGTTGGGCAACGGACAACGTATTGCCAAGGTTGAAGATGTCTTGAACATCGGCGACGAAGTGCAAGTACGCGTCGACGACATCGATGACCGTGGCAAAGTAAGCCTCTCGTTGATCGGTCCAGACGGCGAGCCAATGAAGGGTTCCGGAAGCGGACCTAGTGAAGGTGGTGATCGTGGAGATCGCGGCCCACGTCCAGAGCGCAGTGGTGGAGATCGTGGCGGTCGTAATGACCGTGGCGGCGACCGCGGTGGTCGTGGCGGAGATCGTGGCGGCAACAGCCGTGGCGGTAGCAGCCGTGGCGGCAGCAGCCGTGGCGACAACAGCGCACGTCGCGAACCAAATCGTGGATCACGCCCAG
Source organism: Ilumatobacteraceae bacterium (assembly GCA_044361815.1). GTDB lineage: Bacteria > Actinomycetota > Acidimicrobiia > Acidimicrobiales > Ilumatobacteraceae > UBA3006. The sequence continues at coordinate 696 of JBIKID010000013.1, forward strand.
CAGAGCCAGTCAGCGACAACGCTGTCTCGGTGAGCTTCGAAGAACAATTCGACAGCGAATTCAACGGTTAATTACGAGAAATTGAGTTCGTGCCGTTTTTGTTAACGGCTAACCTCGTTTCATGATCAAAGTAGGAGTCATCGGCGCCGCAGGGCGCATGGGCGCTGCAGCCTGTGCCGCAATTGCGGCAGCCGATGGTCTTCAACTTGTTGCAGCAGTCGATGCTGCACCCGGCGTTACTGCTGAAGGCGTCACAATCTCAAAAGAGTTGCGCGCACTTGCCGACGCGCATGTGGATGTCGCAATTGACTTCACTGTGGCAGCTGCTTCGCGCATCAATTTGCCTTGGCTTGCTATGCATAGCATTCATGCCGTAGTTGGCACGACCGGGTTCACCCAAGAAGACTTTGACACATTCAAAAAGTCATTCACGAATAGCAATTGTCTCATCGCCGCCAACTTCGCAGTTGGAGCAGTATTGATGATGCGATTTGCCGAGATGGCGGCACCGTTTTTTGACACTGCTGAAATCATCGAGATTCATCACGATGGAAAAGCTGACTCACCGAGTGGAACCGCAATTTCAACTGCGCAGCGAATGGCTGCAGCTAGCAATGAGTGGGCGAGTGACCCAACAAAGCACGAGGCGATTACTGGAGCACGAGGGGCAAAAGGCCCTGGCGAAATTCCAATTCATGCGGTGCGCATGCGTGGCACAGTGGCCAACCAAGAAGTTATTCTTGGCGCGCAATCACAAACTCTGACAATCCGTCACGACACCATCGACCGCACTTCCTTCATGCCAGGCGTTGTGCTTGCGTGCAAAAAAATTGCCGAACACAAGGGCTTCACCCTTGGGCTCGACAATTTCCTTGGTATCTAAATTATTTCAGCGCGTTGATTGCTGCTGCGTAGTTTGGCTCGTTAGCAATCTCACTCACGAGTTCTGCGTGCAGAACTTTGCCATCTGCGTCAGCGACCACTACCGCACGTGCCAAGACACCCTTGAGTACTCCGCTGGTGAGGTTGACGCCAAATGCTTCGCCAAAGTTGGAGCGGAACGATGAAGCTGTCTTGACATTTGCCAAGCCCTCAGACCCACAGAAGCGGCCTTGGGCGAATGGCAAGTCTGCTGAAACACAGTAGACATCGGTGTTGTTCAATCTGGACGCAATCTCATTGAATGTGCGTGTGGATGTGGCACAAGTTGGCGTGTCAATCGAAGGGAAGATGTTGAAGATGACGCGCTTTCCCTTGATATCAGAGTTGCCAAATTCGCTCAAGTTGCCCGTGGTGAGCACAAATTTTGGAAGACGCGAACCAATCTGTGGAAGTTTGCCGCTTACGGAAACTTTGTTGCCGCCGAGGGTTACAGAAGATTTTGCTGCGGCTTTCTTTTTTGCAGCTTTCTTCTTAGTGACTTTCTTTGCTGATTTCTTTGTTACTTTTTTGGTTGCTTTTTTGGACTTCTTTTTTGCGGCCATGGGGTGCTCCTTGATTGATGTGGTTTCTAGATTCTGTCAAGTGTGAGTGAAATTCGCAAGAGTTTGAAACTATTTTCCTTGCGGTCGACCCTTGCGCACCGACTGAAGCATTGACAGTGCAAACAATGCCATCACTACATACCACTGATATTTTTCGATATAGGTCAAGAACGACTTGATCTGTTCAGCAAAGATCTGTCCACCTCGCCACAAAATTGCAAGCTTTATTGCAATACCTAAACTGATTAACGGAACAAATCGCTTCGGATCCATGCGTTTGTGGCCGAGTAGTAAGCAGACAATGTTGCTGCCTGGCATGAGCACAAGGGCAATACTTCCGGCCTTATCGACAGCATTTTCTGTCCAACGATAAATGGCTGGCAGTTCACCCATGTTGCCTTCGACCCAACCGAGTGCCTTTGCCCCGTACCAACGACCCACGAGATAGAGCGCGATACCGGCAATGAGTACACGAGGGAAACCGATTGCGATGTATGACGGCAAGTCGATGTATGGCACAGAGCCAAAGAGATTGCGATTTCGCGAACTCAAGAGAAGCACGAGCCGGGGGTTTTCATCAACCAAGGCTGGGCCGATGTTGCTGCCGATTGTGCCGATGACAAACAACATCGTTGTAAGTGTGAGTACTGCTTTTCGCATTGTTTGCAATCTAGCGGAGTTGCTAACTTGATGACACGCATAAAGACGGGGGATCGTTATGAAGGGTTTGATGCAAGAGACACCACTCACGTTGGTGCATTTGTTTGAGCGTGCCGAGAAATATCACAGCAGCAAAGAGATCATCACTGCAACAGCAACTGGTCGTGAGCGCACCACATATGGAGAGTGGGCGGCACGCACGCGTCAACTTGGCGGAGTGCTCGACAAGTTGGGCATTAGCAAGGACGGTCGCGTTGCAACATTTGCATGGAACACCGCCCGTCACCTCGAGTTGTACTTTGCTCCACCATGCACAGGTCGTGTTGCGCACACACTCAACATTCGATTGTTCCCAGAGCAATTGACGTATATCGCTAACCATGCCGAAGATGAAGTGATATTCATAGATCGATCACTATTCGGGTTGATCGCACCGCTTTTGCCAACGTTTGCAACTGTCAAACACTTGGTGATCATGGATGACGGTAAAGGTGATGTTCCAGACTCTGTAAAAGGTTTCGAAATGCACGATTATGAGGCGTTGCTGAAAGGCACCCCTGGTGTTGAGTTCAACATCACCGACGAAAACTTGGCAGCAAGCATGTGTTACACGAGTGGCACGACGGGCAACCCAAAGGGAGTTGTGTATAGCCATCGCTCGACGTACTTGCATACGTTTGGAGCGATGACTTCAGACTCGCTTGGTGCTCGCGAGAGCGACGTCATTTTGCCGGTTGTTCCGATGTTCCATGCCAATGCGTGGGGACTCGCTCACGCAGCAGTTGCGTCGGGTGCAACATTGGTGATGCCTGGACCAGACTTGTCGGGCAAAGCAATTGCTAATTTGATCGTTGAAGAAAAAGTAACGGTTGCTGCGGGCGTGCCAACTATTTGGATGGCGGTGTTGCCAGAGTTGAAGGGTCGCGATACATCTTCGTTGCGAGCAATTCCGTGCGGCGGCTCGGCAGTTCCAAAAGCATTGAGCGAGGGATATCGCGAGCAGACAGGCTTGCCAATTTTGCAAGCGTGGGGAATGACAGAAACAAGTCCGATCGCTGCAGTGTGCATGCTCTCGGCAGCAGATCAATTACTTCCACAATCCGAGCAAGCCGATTTGCGAACGACTGTTGGTCAAATTGCTTTTGGTGTTGACGCACGAGTTGTTGTGCCTGGCACAACTGACCCGGTCGCATGGGACGGCGAAACAAGTGGCGAGCTGCAGTGCAGCGGAAACTGGATCGCGTCTACCTATTACAACGATGAACGCGCGGGCGAAAGCTTTACTGCCGACGGCTGGTTGCGCACCGGCGACGTTGCTTCCGTTGACGCACAGGGCCGAATCCGTTTGGTTGATCGCACCAAGGACTTGATTAAGTCAGGTGGCGAATGGATCTCATCGGTTGAAATCGAGAATGAATTGATGTCGCATCCCAAAATTAAAGAAGCTGCGGTTGTCGGCGTGACTCATCCAAAGTGGTCGGAGCGTCCGCTCGCATGCGTAGTGCTCAACCCCGGTGAGACTCTGACAAAAGAAGAAGTGCTCGATTATGTGCGTCCGCGTCTGGCCAAGTGGCAAGTGCCCGACGACGTGGTGTTTATTGATGAAGTGCCAAAGACGAGCGTTGGCAAGTTCTCTAAAAAGACATTGCGCGAGCAGTATGCCGACTATGTCTTGCCAGATGCCTGAAATTAGTTTTACTAATAACTAGCCGCGCAAGCGGCCGGCAGCAATCACGCGTTGCAAAAATTGTTGTGTGCGAGGGTCGGCTGGGTGCGAAAAGATTTGTTCTGGTAGACCCATCTCGGCCACAACGCCGTCGGCAAGAAAACACACGCGGTCACTAATCTCGCGAGCAAAACCCATCTCGTGTGTGGCGAGCAACAGTGTGATGCCACTGCCTTTGAGTTCGCGCACCACGTCGAGTACTTCTCCCACCAACTCGGGGTCGAGAGCCGAGGTGATTTCGTCGAGCAGCAACACTTCGGGGTTAAGTGCAAGTGCGCGAGCGATTGCGACGCGTTGTTGCTGACCGCCAGAGAGTCGGTCGGGGTATGAATCAATTTTGTCCGACAATCCAAATCGTGCAAGCAGATTGATTGCTGTCTCATTTGCATCGTCGGCTGACTTACCCAACACTTCGGTGAGTGCAAGCGTGATATTGCGGCGAATGCTGAGGTGTGGAAACAGATTGAAACTCTGAAACACGATGCCAATGCGCCTGCGAATTGGATTTGGGTCGAGACCGACCGCAGTAATTTCGGTGTTGTCGAGGAGAATCGATCCGCTGTCAACTGTTTCGAGCAAGTTGATGCAACGCAGCAGAGTTGTTTTGCCAGAACCGCTTGCACCGATGAATGAGACGACTTCTCCGGTGTTGATAGTCAGGCTGATGTCGCGCAGAACCTGGTTGTCACCAAATGATTTGGCAACGGAATTGAGTGTGAGTTTCGCGTTCATAAATCTGTGCTCATCGGATTTTGCTCGCTCCGGTGCGGTCGCGTTCGCGAGTGAGCAACCAGTCGGTTAGGCGAGTGAGTGGAATAGTGATTGCGAGAAAGATGAGTGCTGCGCCTACAAACGGTGTGAAGTTTGCAAACTTGGCTTTGTCAATGCCGGCTTGACGCAAGATTTCGATCGGGCCGATGAGACTCACAAGCGCAACGTCTTTTTGCAAACTGACCATGTCGTTCATCAGTGGTGGAACGACGCGACGAATTGCTTGGGGCAAAATGACATGGCGCATAGTTTGTGCACTCGAAAGCCCGAGTGAGCGAGCAGCAGCGCGCTGACTTTCATGGACGCTTTCGATACCTGCACGAAATACTTCTGCAACGTACGCGCTATACGTCATTCCAAGTGCGACAGAACCCCAGATGAGTGGCGAGTTCCACGGACGCTCTAGACCGATGCCGGGCACGCCAAACCCAACGAGATAGATCCATAAGATCACTGGCACACCGCGCATGATGTCGGTGTATGCGATAACAAAGATACGCACTGGAAATAGTGCAGGAGTGCGCGTGCTGCGGGCGATAGCAATTAAAACCGCAACGATCAAGATGCACGGAGTTGTCCACGCAAAGATTTTGATGTCAAGCACAAAGGCGTCGAGAAGCCGGGGAAATGAGTCGGTCAGACGTTCCCAATCAAAAAATGATTTCTTCACTCTGTCCCAGCGCGGCATGCGCGGAACAAGTAGTACGACCAACGCAATAACGACGGCAGTGCTCAGTGCAGCAATGGTGTTGCTGCGCCGGCGCTGCCGTCGCTCAAACTCTTTTCGTTCGGTTTGAAGTTGCGTACGTAGTCCTTAGCCGAGGCTGATGACTGGTGCCTTAAGATTGTCGGACAGCCATGTCTGCACGATGGCAGCAAGTTCGCCCGAATCTTTCATCGCAGTCAATGCAACGTTGACACAATCAACGAGCGGATTGTCAAGGTCGAAGACCAATCCAAATTGGTCGGCATCGGTGCCTTCACCGGCAGGAAACTGTCCAATCACGGTTGAGCCTTCAATTTCTACAGCACTGATGTAGAGCGCTGTTGGCAAGTCGACAACGATTGCATCGATCTGCTTGGCCTCAAGCGCTGCTTTTGCTGCAGCGTTGTCGTCATAGACGTAAGGCTCTGTTGTTGGAGCGATGTTGTCGATGAGAAATTGCAAACTGGTGGTGCCGGACTGCACGCCAAACTTGAGAGCCTTAAGAGCCTCGAGTGTTGTTGCACCAGTAGCGGCAGAGTCGGCGTAGCCAACAATTGCTTGATTGGTCGAATAGTAGGAGTCGCTAAAGCTCACAGTTTGCTTGCGCTCTTCGGTGATGGAGTACTGCTGCAAGTTGAAGTCGAAGTTTTTTGCTCCTGGTTGAACAGCTTCATCGAAACTTGTGCGCACCCATGCAACATTTGCTGCATCAAAACCCATTGCAGTTGCAACTGCATAGGCAACTGCTGCTTCAAAGCCTTCACCAGATTCTGGTGCGTCATTTTCGACCCATGGTGAGAACGCTGGGTTGCCAGTGCCGATAGTCAGTGTTCCCTCGGTGAGAGTTTTTCCGGTGGAGCATTCGTTGCCAGTTCCGCTTGATACTGCAGCGGCGGCAGTGGTGTCGGACGACGAATCGCTGCTTCCGCAGGCGCCCAAAGTAAGGGACCCGATTGCCACGAGGGCAAGAAGGGCACGCTTGTTGGCTGATTTACGCATAAATTATGAACCTTTCGTTAGTGGTGCGCCCAACACTAGTTGAGCCTCTGGCTGTGTCATAGGCTGGGGGCATGACTATTACCCACGCCAGCAACGAGGAAATCATCGGTCGTTCAGAGATCAATGACATTGAGGCGATTCTCAGTGTCTGTAATACCGATCCGAACGAAGTGCAACACAGTGTGAGGGGCGGTGGCGACACCATCTTTACTTGGGACTATTCACTTGCTCGTCCACAGCTTCGTAAGTTGTACGAAAAAGCCAAGACCGGTCAATGGAATGGTTCAACTGATCTCGACTGGAACACGTCAGTTGACATCGAGAAGACAATTACTGCAGACCAACTGCTCATCGGCAGCGGCATTGATCCATCGCTTTATGCAAATACTCCACTTGCAAAATGGAATGACAAAGAATGGTTGGAGTTTGGTATCGAGTCACGTCGATGGACGCTGTCGCAGTTTTTGCACGGCGAACAAGGTGCTCTCATTTGCACGGCCAAAATTGTGGAGACCGTCCCTTGGTACGACGCAAAGTTGTACGCAAGCACTCAAGTAGTAGACGAGGCTCGTCACGTAGAAGTTTTCGCCCGTTACCTCGACGAGAAAATGGGCGGCATGTATCCCGTCAATGCACACTTGAAGATGTTGTTGGACGACATCATCAAGGACAGTCGTTGGGACATGACGTACTTAGGAATGCAAATCATGATCGAAGGGCTCGCACTTGCAGCATTCGGTTACTTGCATGAACTCACTGGTGAGCCGCTACTCAAGAAGTTATTGCGTTATGTCATGAGCGATGAAGCACGACACGTTGCATTCGGCGTGCTCAGTCTCAAAGAAGCATATGAAGACATGACCGATGCAGAGATCAAAGACCGTCAGGAGTTTGCTTTCGAAGCAAGCATCCGTATGCGTGACCGATTCTTGCAACAAGAAGTTTGGGAGCGCATGGGTGTCAAGCCACGTGATGTTGTGCCAATCACGATCAATGATCCAACCCGCAAGTTCTTTCAGCAATTGTTGTTTGCCAAGATTGTTCCTAACTGCAAAAAGTTGGGTTTGCTTGATCGCAACGACAAGTGGCTGCGTCACCGCTTCGAAGAAATGGATGTCATCCAATTTGAAGATCATGAGGACACAGGCGAAGAGTTCACCAAGTTTGAAATTGGTGCGCCACTTGCCACTGTTGGCGAATAGCCTCTAAAGCATGGCGAGGTTTGGTCGAGTACTAACAGCAATGGTTACTCCGTTCGATAAGAGCGGAGCACTCAATCTGGATGGTGCAAGACGGCTTGCTAAATGGCTGCAAGACAATGGCAACGACGGTCTCGTCATTGCTGGTACGACGGGCGAGTCGCCCGTACTTACCGACGATGAGCGACTGAGTTTGTTTGCGGCCGTAATTGAAGCCGTCACCATTCCAGTCATTGCCGGCACGGGCACTAACGACACCGCGCATTCGGTGCATTTAACCAAAGAGGCTACAAAGCTCGGCGCGGCTGGCATCTTGGCTGTCACTCCGTATTACAACCGTCCGTCTCAAGCAGGTATCGAAGCGCATATGCGTGCCATGTGTGGCGCAACATCACTTCCTGTTGTTGTGTACGACATTCCGGTGCGCACAGGTCGCAAGATCTCGACACAGTTGTTGCTCAAGTTGGCACGCGAAGTAAAAAACGTGGCCGCGGTCAAAGACGCTGCAGGAAACCCAGCCGAGTCTGCGGTGTTGATGTCGCAAGCTCCTGCAGGTTTCGAGTTGTACAGCGGAGACGATGGACTCACGCTTCCGTTTATGGCTATTGGCGGTTGTGGAGTAATTGGAGTGGCCACTCACTGGACCGGACAAGATCATCAAGAGATGTTCGATTGCTGGGCGAAGGGCGACGTGGACGGTGCTCGCCGAGTGAATGCCCGGATGCTCGAGAGTTTTGCGTTTGAGACTGGAGATGACAATCCAAACCCATTGCCAAGCAAGGTGATGATGAATTTGTTGGGTCTTGAAGTGGGCGATGCGAGATTGCCGATGGGTCCACCACCCGCGGGCCTCGAAGAGCGTGGCAAGAAAGTGCTCGAAAACTTGCGCGCTGCTCGCTTGGCGCAAAAATAATGGCAGCGCCAGTCCGGATTATTTTTCTCGGAGGTCTAGGCGAGATAGGTCGCAACTGCATGGTGATCGAGCAAGACGATCGGCTGCTCCTTATCGATTGCGGTTTGATGTTTCCCGATGCAGACATGCACGGCATCGACTTGGTGTTGCCAGACTTCACGTACTTGCGTGAAAATGCGCACCGCATTGAAGCGTGTGTTGCAACTCATGGCCACGAAGATCATGTTGGTGGCTTGCAATTTTTGCTACGCGAACTTTCGTTTCCGATTTACGGCTCTCCGGTCACGCTTGGTCTTGCTCGTAACCGTATTGAAGAAGCCGGTTTGCTGGGCAAAACCGAACTGATTCCTGTTGTCGACAATGAGCGTCGTCGCATCGGGCCATTTGATGTTGAGTTCATACCTGTAACGCACTCTGTGCCATTTGCACATGCGATTGCGTTGCATACCCCTCAAGGCGTGATTATTCACTCGGGTGACTTCAAGATTGATCTCACGCCCGTTGATGATCGCCGAACAGATTTGGCTCGACTTGGCGCATTGGCAGCGGGCGACGGAATTCGCTTGCTCATGCTCGACAGTACAAATGCTGAAGAACGCGGTTCGGCACCAAGCGAACGCAGCGTTGGTGTTGTGTTGCGACAGTTGTTTGCCGAACACAAATCTGAGCGCATCATTACAGCAAGTTTCGCCAGCCACATTCACCGCGTGCAACAAATTGCCGAGGCCGCGATTGACGCCGGCAGAGTAGTGGCAACACTCGGCAGATCAATGATCAATAACGTGCGCATGGCACGCGATCTTGGCATCATCAAGTTGCCCGATCATGCGTTTGTCAACATTGAAGAGATCGACAATTACCCACCAGAAAAAGTGTGTGTTATCTCGACTGGTTCGCAAGGTGAGCCGATGGCCGCGCTATCGCTGCTTGCAAGAGGCGACAACAAGTTCGTCAAGATTGGGCCTAAAGACTTAGTGATTTTTTCGAGCCACGCAATCCCTGGCAACGAAAGCAATGTAAATCGTGTAATTGATGGCTTGTTGCGCGCTGGAGCAGATGTGGTGCATTCGGGTATTGCCGACGTGCACGCAACGGGTCATGCCCAGGCCGAAGACCTCAAGATGTACTTGTCGATAACTGAGCCCGAATGGTTTGTGCCAATTCATGGCGAGTACCACCACATGGTTGCGAACACCAAGCATGCTCGCACTATGGGCGTGCCTGACTCAAAAATTGTGCTGTGTGAAGACGGCGATGTAATTGAGATCACTGATAATGGAATCGAACTTGCTGGCAGAGTGCCCGCGGGCATGTTGTATGTAGACGGCATCGTTGGCGATGTTGGCCAGGGTGTATTGCGCGACCGCAAAGTTTTGGCCGAAGAAGGCGTAGTCGTTGTTGTCGTGACTGTCGATATTGATGCTGGGCGCGTGCTTGTTGGACCAGAAATCATTACGCGCGGCTGGGTGTATGCGCCGGAAGCAGAGGACTTGATTGATGAGGGAGTGGCCACGGTGGCCAAGGCTGTCGAGAAGGCACTCAAAGCAGGAACTCGTGACGTCGATGCACTCGAAAAAGAAGTGCGCCGTGCCGCTGGCAAGTTTGTGTCGGAGCGCACCAAGCGACGTCCGATGATCGTGCCGATCGTGATGGAGGCGTAGTCACAAAAACTCCTGCACGAGAAGGTTCTAGAGGGCTACGACCTTTACCAAGTGCTCGATCGATTTGAAGTCATTTGGATTTTTGGTAAACAACGGAATATTGAGTGCGCATGCCGTTGACGCAATAAGCAGATCGACCATGCGAGGGCCGCGTGCTTTGCGCCCTGACGCCACAACCGCTGCATAAATGCGACCGTAGGCGCGAAACGATGCAGCATCGAAGGGTGATGGATCGACGAGTGCTTCGATGCGTTGCAGACGGTCTTGTCGTGCAGCTCGTTCATTGAGATCGTTTGTTGCGTGCGGGCCAGCAGCGAGCTCGGCCATAGTGAGTGCGCTGACCGCAATTTCCGCAGGCAGTTTTGCTCGTTCAATATTTTCTAGATCAATAATTACTGATGTATCGAGAAGACCGCGAACAATCCGTGGTTTAGGCACGAGGGGATATGTCTTGATCGGTATATGTGTCTACGTCGTTGCGAAAACGAACTGGATCGATGCTCGGCGCATTTGCAAACATTGCCGCAACGGCAATGGACGAGACGAATCTATTGCGACGAAGTGGTGTGAGTTCGCCCACTGGTCGACCATTGCTCGTCACGACGAATGTCTCGCCGTCATCGAGACGGCGCATGATGTCTCCACTGTCGTTTCGGAGCTCGCGCTGTGTGATAATCGTTGACATAGAGCCACTGTAGCACTCTGTGCTACAGATGGACATTGACCCATTGCGGGTATGCCCCAATTGGGTAGTACCCCATTGGTAAGTTTGTTCAATGGCAACCAAGCCCCGTAAGGGGTCTCAATCGGGTCGCGCCCAGTCGCGACCGGCTTCTCGCGGCGACGCCCAGATCAGGCCGCTGCGTAGCCATAAGCCGATTGAACAAGAACAAATGCAATTTAGGCGCGTCCGTCGTCCATCGGTTTTGAAGTCGGTTCTTGAGGGTCGCGGTCACGAATTTGGTGGCATCGGCTTGGTGTGTCTTGGCATCTTGCTCTTCATGTCTGTTTATGCGGATATCGCTGGCCCTGTTGGTCGTGGTCTCAATACAGTGCTGTCTTCAACAATCGGTATCGGTCGATACGTCGTTCCGGTGCTGGCCATCGGTGCTGGTGTTGCCTTTATTAAGCGCACCGAAGTGCAACACAGAGTTCGTTTGGCTTTTGGTTGGGCTGTGTTCTCGATTGCAGTGCTCAGTGAAATTCATATTCTCAAAGGCGGCGGTTCAATCAACGCCGAGATCAACGCGCTCTCGAGTGCGGGTGGCTGGATGGGCTGGTTGATCGGTGAGCCGTTGCGACAAAGCATTGGCGGAATTGCCACAACAATTTTGTTGCTTGGGTCGATGCTTGGTGGCGTGCTGTTGATTACTGGCAATACATTGCCAGAGTTGTATCGCCGCATTTCTGCTTGGGTAAACGGCGTATCGATGCCGCAGGGTCGCCGTGATGGCGGGCGTCAAAACAATCGTGATCTGCAATTTGATGATGAGTCTGGCGAGCCACAGTTTTATGACATCGCACTAGATGATGAGGATGTGGCAGATCACGAAGATCACGACGCAGAAAACAGCGACACAGAAGACGAATATGAAGAAGAAGTAAAGCCTCGCCGCGAACGCAAGAAGCGCAAACCAAAGCTTTCGCAAGTTGATGTACCTACTTCAGCGCCTTCACCTACGGCTGTATCGATTGTGAAGGGCATCGCTCAACAGATGCCACTTGGGCCAGGAGCAAACCCAAGCAGTTGGTCATTGCCAACACTCGACATGTTGACAGTGACTCGACACGAGAAGGCCGATGAGCGCGCAACTCAAGAGCGCGGTATGAAACTGGTTGAGGCGCTCAAAGAGCACAGCGTCGAAACCGACCTCGTTGGATACACACGTGGCCCAACAGTTACACGATTTGAATTGTCGTTGGGCGGTGGCGTCAAAGTTGCCAAAGTGACTTCATTGTCACGCGACATTGCCTACACAATGGCTGCAACTGATGTGCGTATCTTGGCCCCAATTCCAGGCAAGTCAGCGATTGGTATCGAAGTTCCAAACGCACAACGAGAGTTGGTGTCACTTGGCGACTTGATGATGTCGCAAGAAGCACGCGCAGCAGGACACCCACTAGATGTCGCCGTGGGCAAAGACATTGCCGGTCGCGCGGTGTTTCTCAATATCTCTACAACACCACACATGTTGATTGCCGGTACTACGGGCGCTGGTAAGTCGAGTGCAATCAACTGCATCATCACGTCGGTGCTGATGCGGTCGACTCCGGATCAAGTGAAAATGATTTTGATTGACCCAAAGCAAGTGGAAATGGCGCAGTACGCCAGGTTGCCGCACTTGCTCACACCGCCTGTAACAAACCCAAAGAAGGCTGCGAACGCATTGGGTTGGGCAGTGAAAGAAATGGAACGCCGTTACGACTTGTTGGTTGAGGCAGGTTTCAGAGACATTGTCGGTTACAACGCCGCATATGACCGTGGCGATTTGTCAGAAGAACAAAATACAGACCAGAGTTTCGATCGCATTCCATACATCTTGATTGTGGTTGATGAGTTAAATGACCTGATGATGGTTGCGGCTCGCGACGTAGAAGATTGCATTACTCGTATCGCGCAGAAGGCGCGTGCGGTGGGCATTCACTTGATTGTTGCAACACAGCGTCCAAGCGTCAACGTCATTACAGGTGTCATCAAGGCCAACATTCCTGCGCGTATGGCATTTGCAGTATCGAGCCTTACCGACAGTCGCGTGATCTTGGATCAGCCAGGCGCAGAAAAACTTATTGGTAAGGGTGACATGTTGCTGCTGCCAGGAAACACATCGGTGTCGCAGCGAATTCAGTCTGCTTGGGTGGACGAAGCCGAAGTGCGCAAAGTTGTTGGTCACTGGCGTCGCCAAGCACCTGAAGTCGTATACGTGTCTGGTGTAGACGGCGAGAAGAATGGTGGCAGCGGTGCAGATCTATTTGGCGGCACCACGGGCGACAGCGATGACGATGAATTGTTGCGTCAAGCAATGGACTTGGTTGTACGCACGCGTCAGGGCTCAACTTCAATGCTGCAACGCAAGCTCAAGATTGGTTTTGCACGAGCTGGCCGCATCATGGATCTACTTGAAAGCCGTGGCATCGTTGGTCCAAGCGATGGCTCGAAGCCTCGCGAAGTCTTGATGACACTGGAAGAACTCGAACAATTACAACAAGCTAGTTAACGAGTTTTCTGCCGCTTGCATGGCGGGCCCGCTGTAGACCTAAAGTCTCGCCATGACCGAATTTACCGAAATCGCATCAGGACTCCGTTTTCCCGAAGGACCAATTGCTATGCCGGATGGCAGCGTGATCTTGGTTGAAATGTTTGGCAAAGTGATTACACGTGTGTTGCCGGACGGAAGTAAGCAAAAAGTTGCTGACATACCTGGTGGTCCAAATGGAATCGCTATTGGTCCGGATGGCGCAATCTATTTGTGTAACAACGGTGGATCATTTTCGGAAGTTGACTTTCTTGGACTGACATTTCCTGGACCATTTAATCCAGACAACTACATCGGTGGCCGTATTCAGCGAGTCGATATTGCAACAGGCAACGTGACCGACCTCTACACAGAGTGTGACGGCATCAAACTGCGAGGACCAAACGATTTGGTGTTTGACAAGCAGGGTGGCATGTGGTTTACCGACTACGGCATTCGTCAGCACCGTACGGCTGACTTCACGGGAATTTATTACGCCAAGACCGATGGCTCGATGATCAAGGAAGTGATTTTTCCTGCGGAGTCTCCAAACGGAATTGGCTTGTCTCCAGACGGCACCAAGTTGTATTGGGCTGAGACCTACACAGGTCGTGTCTACCAAGCAACGGTTACTGCGCCAGGGGAAACGACGCCATTTTCGCCGATTGATCCATCTGGTTTGTTGTGCGGATTGCCGGGCTTGCAATTTTTAGACTCGCTTGCGGTTGATGGTGATGGCAATGTGTGTGTCGCCACGATTGGTCTACAAACTGCTGGCATCACGGTGATCTCGCCAGAAGGCGTAGTGCTCGAACAGATATTGACAGGCGACCCGCTCACAACCAATATCTGCTTTGGTGGTTCAGATTTTAAAACTGCGTACATCACGCTGTCTGGCACGGGCAGATTGGTGTCGATGTCGTGGCCATTTAAGGGGCTCAAACTCAATTACTAAACGGGTGAGCACTAGGCTTGATGCTTGTGCAGCAACGTTTTTATGTCGAGACGCTTGGCTGTCCAAAGAATGATGTTGACTCAGACAAAATTGTCGGCACGTTGCTCGCTGATGGGTTGATTGCAACTGACGATCCAGCGCTCGCAGACTTGGTGGTTGTAAACACGTGCGCTTTCATTGAGGATGCGCGCAAAGAAAGTATTGACACTGTTCTTGCCCTTGGTGCGCAGCGCAAAGATGGAGCAAGGCTCGTTGTTACTGGCTGTATGGCCGAGCGCTATGGGGCAGAACTCGCGGAGGCACTGCCCGAAGTTGATCAAGTTGCAGGATTTGGTGTTCCCGTGCAGATGGGCCGCAAACCAATTTCCATTTCGGCTGCGCCAATCCCTTCATTCGACCTTCTCAACTTGCCACGACCAAAGAGCACGGCGCCATGGGCCTATGTAAAAATTGCAGAAGGCTGCGATCGCAATTGTGGTTTTTGTGCGATCCCAAGCTTCAGAGGTCCACAACGTAGCCGTGATATTTCTCAGATCTTGCACGAAGTGGACGAGCTTGGCGCAAAAGAGATCGTGCTAATCGCTCAAGATCTTGCAAGTTACGGCAAAGATCGCCCAAGTGAGCTTGGTGCTGGTTCAATTGTTCCACTTGTGCGCGCCGTTGCTGCCAAAGTGAAGCGCACACGATTGCTGTATCTCTACCCAAGTGATTTAAGCGACGAGTTGATCGCTGCGATTCTTGACACCGGTGTGCCGTATTTCGATCTTTCCTTGCAACACGTAAGCAAGACTCATCTGCGTCGCATGCGCAGGTGGGGTGATGGAGAGCGCTTTCTCAAGCGCATCAATGACATTCGCGCGTTGTCTCCTGATGCGGCGTTTCGAAGCAACTTCATCGTTGGATACCCAGGCGAAACCGAGGAAGACCACGACCAGTTGTTGCAGTTTGTAGAAGATGCACAGTTGGATTGGTGTGGATTCTTTACCTTCAGCCCCGAAGAAGGCACGCATGCGATGACGCTGCCTGACCATGTGCCAACTGAACTCATGAACGAGCGAATTGCCGAATTGCGTGAGATGCAAGACAACATCACTGCGGTTCGACGTGATGCGCTCATTGGGCGAACCGTTGAGGTGCTTGTTGACGAGGTAGGCATTGGACGCACCCATTGGGAAGCGCCGTCCATCGATGGCATTGTGCACGTGAATCGTGACTTGCCGGTTGGGGAGTTTGCGAACGTGGTGATTGTTGATGCAATGGGGCCCGATTTGGTAGCGGAGGGAAGCTCGGTGGAAGATAGTGATGATGAGCAAGGAGATTTTTGAACATGCCTGTTGATCCAAGCGCAATTCGCACATGGGCTAATGCTGTAACGGTTGGACGATTACTGATTTCGCCATTGATGTTTGCAATTATTCCGGCAGACAATGTTGGCTCGTGGGTTGCTACCGGATTGTGGTTTTTGTTGTGTCTGAGCGATCTGGTGGATGGACAACTTGCGCGTAAGCACGGCACAACTCGCAGCGGGGCATTTCTTGATCCATTGGCCGACAAAGTTTGCGTGCTTGGCTCGATGTTTATCTTGGTGAGTCGCGGCATGTTTAGTCCGTGGCTTGTGGGGTTGATCGCAGCACGCGAAATAGCCATCAGTTTGTATCGCGTTTTTGCTGGTGCAAAGGGTGTCAGCGTGCCTGCAAGTAAGGCTGCAAAATTTAAGACATTTGCACAGCAGGTAGCAGTTGGGTTTGCGGTATTGCCGTTGAGTGCCGCCGATTACGACTATCTTGCCAAAGGCTCGCTTGCAATCGCTACGGTGCTCACGTTGTATAGCGGCTTGCAATACGGTGCTGTCGCATTCAAAGCTCGCAAGCAGGCCTAAGTAATGCGTTGCGACGTTGTTGCTATTGGCACCGAGTTATTGCTCGGGCAGATAGTCGACACAAACTCTGCTTGGTTGGGCGAGCAACTATCGGCTGCTGGTATCAACTCGTGCTTGCAAGTCAAGGTGGGCGACAACCTTGAACGTATGGTGAAAGCAATTCGCTCAACACTTGCTGACGCAGACGCTGTCATCATCTGTGGTGGGCTTGGGCCAACACACGACGACATAACGCGCGAAGCAATTGCCGAGATCATGGGCGTAACACTCGAGTTTGATGACGCGGTTGGCATGGCGATTTCCGAAATGTTTGCCGCACGTAACAGGCGCATGCCAGAGATCAATATGCGTCAGGCCATGGTGCCAAAAGGTGCTGCCATTATCGAGCAACGGCGGGGAACTGCACCGGGGTTGATCTGTCCAGTTGGCGACAAAGTGATTTATGCAGTGCCCGGGGTTCCGTACGAGTTGTATGAAATGTTTGAACGTGCAATTTTGCCCGATCTATTGATGCGCTCGGGTTCAGCATCAGTGATCTCGAGTCGCGTGTTGCGCACGTGGGGCGAGAGCGAAAGTGGGCTAAATGAGCGTCTCTTCGGAGTGATCGAGCAACTTGAGAGTGTTGGTAACCCAACGCTTGCGTTCTTGGCGAGTGGGTGGGAAGGTATCAAAGTGCGGCTCACCGCAAAAGCTTCCACTCAAGCCGAAGTCGTAGCAATCTTGGATAAGTGGGAAGAGACAGTTCGCGGCGCCATCGGTGACATTGTGTTTGGCATTGACACCGACACTATGGAGTCGGTTGTGTTGCAAATGTTGCGCGAACGTGGGCTTACTCTCGGTTTGGCCGAATCAGTTACTGGCGGTCTTGTTGCAGGACGCCTCACCGGTATTGAAGGCGCAAGCGAAGTGTTTCGTGGCGGAGTCGTTTCGTATGCAACCGAGGTCAAGCATTCAGTGCTCGGAGTAAAAAGCGACATGGTTGTCAATGAAGAAGCGGCGATTGAGATGGCGGTTGGCGCGTGCAAGGTGCTTGGTGCGAGCGTCGGGCTTGCATTGACGGGCGTTGCTGGGCCAGCCTCGCAAGAAGGCGTAAAGCCCGGAACCCTTTGCGTCGGCATATGTTTGCCAGACGGCACGACCGCTTCGACAACGTTTGCGTTGCCGGCCGTACGCGATCAGATGCGCCAACTCTCGGTGATTAGCGCACTCGACTTCTTACGCCGCCACATTCGCAATTTTTAGCGGATTTAGCGAGATTTTGCGAGATTGAGCATGGCTCGTTTCTTAGTAATAAATGTGAGATAATTGAGTATGAACCCAAAACAAATCCTTAAAGCAACAACCCTTCTGGCAGCCGCTGCCAGTTTGGCGATGAGCGTTTTTCTCTACTTCAGTGGTGAAGAAATGACCGATAAATTGAACGGAATTTACGTGGGCGTCTGGGTGCCATCGATTTTGGCGCTTGGTGCTTTTCTCCTTGCAGGATCAAAGGACAAATAAATCATGTCTCAAGCAGCATTGTTTGGTTTTGGTTGCGTCATATTTTTTATTGTTATGACTGGCGCACTGTTGTACGGAATGGCTTCATTTAAAGCCTTTGCCGAACGCTCGAAATAACGCTTCAGACTCTAAGTAGCGGAGCGGTGAGACATGTTGGTCCACCGTCACCTTTGACTGCCACGTTGTCGCCATTGAAGAGATGGACTTCAACTCCTGCTGCACGCAACTGAGCTTCGATAACAGGATTGCCCGCTGCGAGCACGACAACATTTGGTCGGATCGTCAAGATATTGCTGCCCTGAGTAAGCATTTCCTTTTCGCTCACGCTAAACCACGAGATACCACGGGATTCGAGAAACTGCAGTAACCGCACAGGTGCAAGTGGTTCGTAGACGACTGCTTTGTCATGCGCGATAGGTGAGAGCACACTCATCAGGTGAAGTACTGCGCTTGGCCCCTCGTAATGAGGAAGGTCAAATGAAAAAACGTCGACGCCGTGTGGTGCGAGCAGCGCGCGCACTTGATCGATACCGGCCTGATTGGTGCGGTAACCATGACCAATCAGCAGTGTCTTTGCATCAAGCCAAACTTTGTCCCCACCGTCGGCGAATGCCGGGTCGGTCAGTTGTCCCAAGATGGGCACGCCAAGTCTTTCGAGATCCTTGCGAAACTCGGCTGGTTCAGGTGAGCGCACAGGTTTTGCCATGCGCAACAAAATCGCTCCGTGTGGAGTCATGATCATTGGGTCATGCATGTAGACGGCATCGACGAGTCCGTCAACTGATGGAGCAAGATCAACTGTGCATCCAAGGCTTTCAAGAAGTTTGGTAAAAGATTTGTGCTCGGTGAGTAGTGCCGATGTGTCGGGTTGGCGCCAGAAGCCCTCTTCCACAAATTTTCCAATTGTTGTCGGCGTGCGCACTAGCACTCGCTCGAGTTGTGAAACCATGTCGGGGGTGCCCCATTGAGTGTTCTGTGATGTAGTCATGAGCCTCTAAAAGTAGCAATGATTGGCGTAGTATTTGTTAATGGCACGCAACAAAGTTCTCTTTTTACGACCTTCTGGAGTACTGATTGCCCTAGGTGTGGTGTTGTTATCGGCTTGTGCAGTGAGCAGTACTCCAAGCGCCTCAAGTGATGTCACCAACTCCTTGGTCGAAGTGGACACAACTTTGCTTGAGACATCGTCGACCGTTGCGGAAACAACGGTGCCTATAACAACTATCCCCGAGACGACTACAACCTTGCCGCCCCTCGAAACCATGTGCATTGCGACTCTGAAGTGCCAGTTCGCATACCTCGTTGGCATCGATTATTCGCTACTCAAACTTGAGTTCACCGATTTCAGTGTTGCCAATCTGGCTGGGGCGCAGTTTGTAAGGGCCGACCTCAGTGAGGCTCTGCTCATTAGAGCAAACATCACAGGAGCAAACTTCACAGGAGCCAATCTGACGAGCGCAAACTTCACTGGTGCCGTCATTGCTGGTGCGGATTTCACCAATGCAAACATGCAGAGCACTGTGATATGCGGTTGGGATCTCGAGACTGTGGTCGGTATCTCGGCGAAGCAACTCTCCGAAGTCCAGGTGTTTCGAAAGAAGGGCAATATCTATTGTCCATGATGGTGCAGCGGGCTTCCGAACGTGCAGCAGTTCCGTGGCGCAATGGCCTTGGGGTGCAATATGAAATCATCTGTGATGGATCGCTTCCCGATGACTGGACTTGGCGGCTTTCCACCGCTGATATCACACAGGACGTTCCGTTCTCATCGTTTCCCGGCGTAACTAGAGAGTTCTGTGTTGCCGACGGCAACGGGGTAGTCCTCAATATCAATGGGGTTGATCACCGATGTGAGCCTGGCTCGGTCACGACGTTTCGCGGGGACGATGTGGTGTTTGCAACCTTGATTGATGGTCCAATGCGAGCGCTCAATTTGATGGTGCGGGATGGTGCGAAACACAGGTCATTGCAACTTAATTCCACAGATGCAGTGATTGCCGATTTATCGGTCGCTATTGCAATTGGTACGTCATCAATCTTGGTTTCGGATGACGATCAAATTGATCTGCAATTACTGGATGCGCTGCTTGTCAATGAGCAAAAAACGATACGAGTGCTACAAGGCGTTGTTGTTACGTTCTGATTGTTAGGTGTCACTAATTCTCCGTTAGGTGTCACTATTTTTTTTCGCAACGTGAGTTTTGCGACTAGATGCAAATCGTCACATCAAAGCAAAACTGTTTGATCATAACGATATTACCTACAACGTAGAGCGATCAAAGATGTACTGTCCCACATCTTGTACGTACTCTTTACTCACGCGAGAAAGGCGAGAACTATGTCAGATACTTCATCAGGATCAACAGTTCAGAAGAATGAGTCATTCCTAGCCAAGTCGGTTGTAGGTCTCATGTTTGTGGCGGTCTCAATTGCCGCACTTGTGTTGGGTGTCGTGGCAGTGGTTGCGATTAACAACAACAACGGAGGCACATCGACTGCAACGCCGGCAGACACGGCAACAATCGTGCAGGTGAGAATGACCGAATTTGCAGTCACAATGACTCCTGCAACGGTGCCACCAGGCGAAGTGACATTTCAGATCGTCAACGCGGGTACTCTCGAGCACAACTTTGCAATACCTACACTTAATAAACGCACGATCATGTTGAAGTCTGGTGAGACGGCTGAGCTCGTGGTATCCGGACTTGAGACCGGCGAAGTTGCGATTATCTGTGAAGTAGCTGGTCACGAAGCTTCTGGTATGAAAGCAACGTTGACAGTTGCGGAGGGCTCATCCACAATGGCAAGCGACACCACCATGCCAATGGCCGCAATGACTTGGCAGCAGATGGACAAGGCGATGGAAGACGTTGCGATGACATACCCTGCCAAAACAGAAGGCATTGGTAACCAAGAGCTTGAGTACACGATGTCGGCTGACGGTTACAAGGAATTTACTCTTACGGCCAAGATTGTGAAGTGGGAAGTTGAAGTTGGCAAATTTGTCGACGGCTGGACATACAACGGGATGATTCCTGGTCCGGTCATCCACGTAAATTCGGGTGACAAGGTTCGAATCATCCATAAAAACGAACTTCCAGAATCCACTTCGTTGCACCTGCACGGAATTCAAGTGCCAAATGCAATGGACGGAGTAGATCCATATACGCAAAAGCCAATAGAGCCAGGTGCCACCTTTAACTACGAGTTTGTCGCTGATGGTCCGGCTGTTGGTATGTATCACTCCCACCACAATGCGCAAGTTCAGATTCCAAATGGAATGGCTGGTGCAATCATCATTGACGATTGGAAAACTCTTGCGATGAAGGCTGCAAATGGTCGAACAAATGATGCGGATGGCAAAGCAGAGCAAGAAGTAGTGATGGTGTTGAACGACGCCGGCAATATCGGTCTCTCACTCAACGGCAAATCATTTCCTGCAACGTCGCCATATGCGCTCAAGGCTGGTGAGACCATGGTCGTGCACTACTACAACGAGGGTTTTATGACGCACCCAATGCACATGCATCAACCAACAGGTTTGGTGGTTGCCCGTGATGGGGTGGTCCTTGATTCCCCGTACTTTGCCGACACAATCAGCGTTGCTCCTGGCGAGCGTTGGACCGTGGTCTACACAGCGCAGGATGCAGGCGTGTGGGCGTGGCACTGCCACATTCTCACGCATGCTGAAACACCACAGGGCATGCGCTACATGGTGACAGCGGTAATCGTCAGTTAGTTGATTTACCCTTCGGGGCTGTGCAGCGAAGTACCCCTCGCTACACAGCCCTTTTGGTGTTTATAGGGCGATTCGCTCACTAGGTACCAGAAGCGAGATACTTGTTATATGGAAAGTAAGCAGGCGGCAAGCAAGCGAGCAACAGATCTCACCAAGCGCCTTAACTCAACAACTGGCGGCCGAGAGTTTGACCCTGCCGACGTAGAGCGCGTTACGCGAGGGTTTGTAGCGGCTCGCACTGAAGATCGGATCGTTGACGACAAAGGCCGCAAAGTAATTGACACCGCTGCTTACGATTTTTTGCGAGATGGTCGTGCGGCGCCCGACACGGTAAACCCACACCTTTGGCGCCACGCAACGCTTAACGCACATCATGGTTTGTTTGAAGTTGCAAAAGGTATTTGGCAAGTGCGCGGCTACGACATTTCCAACATCACATTTATTCAAGGCGACAAGGGATGGGTGGTCATCGACCCACTCACAAGCGATTTCACTGCTCGAGCATCACTCGAATTGATCAATAAACACGTTGGTGAGCGCCCAGTCACTGGAGTGATCTACACGCATTCACACGTCGATCATTTTGGTGGAGTGCTTGGCGTTACCACGAGGGCTGATATAGATGCGGGTAAGTGTGTTGTGGTTGCGCCTGAAGGTTTTTTGTATGAGGCAATTGCCGAAAATGTTATTGCAGGTCCGGCAATGGGCAGACGTTCGACATATCAATTTGGGCCACTATTGCCAGCTGGCCCAGAGGGTCACGTTGACTCGGGTCTTGGTAACTCGGTGCCAACAGCAGCACCATCATTAGTTGCACCAACTCACGACATCACCCATACGGGCCAGGAAATGATCGTTGACGGAGTTCGCATTGTGTTCCAGATGACGCCAGAGACAGAAGCTCCGGCCGAAATGAATTTCTTTTTTCCAGACTTCGGTTGGTTGTGTATGGCAGAGAACTGCTCGCACACGATGCACAATCTTGTTCCCATCCGTGGTGCACAGGTGCGCAATGCCTTGAGTTGGTCGAAGTACATCGACGAAAGTATCGAGTTGTTCGGTGCAGACACCAAGATTTTGTTTACGGCACACAACTGGCCGAGATGGGGCAACGAGGACGTTCGGGAGTTCTTGATCTTGCAACGCGATTTGTATCGCTGGATTCATGATCAGACAATGCGTTGTGCGAATAAAGGCATGACTCCACTAGAGATCGCTGAATTTTTGAAGATGCCAGAAGAGTTTTTGGCCAATGAACACACTCGTGGTTTCTATGGCGATCTCGTGCATAACTCAAAGGCTGTGTATCAGAGGTATCTCAGTTGGTATGACGGCAACCCAGCAAACCTCAACAAGTTGCAACCGACCGATGCGGGTAAGAGGTATGTAGAACTGGCAGGAGGAATGGATGCACTGCTGGCGTCAGCACAGCAGTCGTTTGACGCTGGTGATTATCGCTGGGTGGCAGAACTCGTTAATCATGCAGTGTTTGCAGATCCAACCAATGCCAAGGCTCGTGAGCTGCAAGCAGACACGCTCGAGCAACTTGGGTATCAATCAGAATCGGCAACATTTCGTAACGCGTACCTCATGGGCGCACAAGAGTTGCGCCAAGGCCCGCCTCCGCCAGTAGAGGTTGGTGCACGGGCTCGAGGTATGACGCGTGCGATGACAATTGGTCAAGTGTTTGACACTCTGGCAGTGAGGTTGATTCAGGAGCAGGTTGGTGGGCTCACGACAACGCTTAATTGGAACTTCACCGATATGGCCGGAACGCCAGATCAGTCGTGGGTATTGGCACTTTCAAATAGGACGCTTGTGTCAACGCAGGGACGTCACAGCGATGCTGCCGATGCCACTGTGCATATAAAAAGAGAAACATTGTTGGATGTGATTACTCAGGCCACCACGTTCGTACATGAAATGACCGAAGGTGCGATCACCGTTGACGGTGATGCAGGTGCACTCCTCACAATCTTTGGAAACTTAGAAAAGTTTGTCACGGGCTTTGCGATAGTGGAGCCCTAATAGGGGTCGGAAGATGACGTGCAAATTTCTGTTTTGAATCTTTGGCGAATTATGCTTCTGGTAGGCGAA
Source organism: Ilumatobacteraceae bacterium (assembly GCA_044361815.1). Lineage (GTDB taxonomy): Bacteria > Actinomycetota > Acidimicrobiia > Acidimicrobiales > Ilumatobacteraceae > UBA3006. The sequence goes on from JBIKID010000013.1 coordinate 24,218, forward strand.
ACGGAGATTGAAGATGAATAATGACATGATGACCAAAGTTCAAAGCGGTAAAGGTTTCATAGCAGCACTCGACCAGAGCGGTGGCAGCACCCCAAAGGCGCTCATGCTTTACGGTGTCGCAGAGTCTGAATACTCGGGTGACGAGCAAATGTTTGACCTCATTCATGCAATGCGGTCACGCATCATCAAGAGTTCGGCCTTCTCCGGTGAGCGAGTGCTGGGTGCCATCTTGTTTGAGATGACCATGGATCGCACTATTGATGGCAAAGGCGCTGCAGAATTTTTGTGGGAAAACAAGGGGGTTGTGCCTTTCCTAAAGATTGACAAAGGGTTGGCCGATGACCTAGATGGCGTGCAGGTGATGAAGCCGATGCCCGAGTTGGATGCATTGTTGGCGAAGGCAAAGAAGCACGGTGTGTTTGGAACAAAGATGCGCTCGGTTATCAAGTTGGCAAATGAAAAGGGAATTAATGACGTCGTTCGTCAGCAGTTTGAAGTTGGCAAGCAAATCATTGCGGCTGGACTCATCCCGATCATTGAACCTGAAGTTGATATCAAAAGCCCTCAAAAGGCTGAGGCCGAAGTAATGCTCAAGGCTGCGATTTTGTCAGAACTAAATAAGTTGAGCGCCGATCAAAATGTGATGCTCAAACTCACACTGCCAAACCAAGATGGTTTCTTTGCCGAGTTGGTGAAGCATCCCCGTGTTGTGCGTGTAGTTGCGTTGTCGGGCGGCTATAGCCGTGAGGACGCCAACAAGCAACTTGCAAAGAATGCTGGTGTGATTGCGAGTTTCTCGCGCGCTTTGACGGAAGGTCTGTCGGCAAAGCAGTCCGATGCTGAGTTCGACGCATTGCTCAACTCGGCCATTCAAGGAATCTACGACGCCTCAAATACGTGAGGGTTTTGAAACATTTTTGATAAGTAACTGTTAATCCGAAGAGCAATACCGAGCAGTGCAATTGCCGCAATGCCATCAAGCCACCAATGGTTGCCCGTCGCGGACACCGCATAGATGGTGAGCACGAGATGTGCAATAAACACCCAGCGCCATTTGCTGGATGACGCAGCAACAATGCCAAACGAAACTAGTGCAGCCCAACCAACGTGAATAGACGGCATTGCGGCAAATTGGTCGGACACTCCAGTGCCAACAGGCCCATATACCGAGAGCCCATAACGGGTCGCAAGATCGATATAGCCAAGCTCGGGTAGGAATCGTGGAGGTGCGACCCGTATGTAACGAATCACCAGACAGGCAGCAGTGAGCATCGCAAGGCTGTTGCGCCATCGCGGGTACACGTTCCGATGACGCCAGAACAACCAGACCATGAAGGTAACAGTTGCGGGCACATGGGCGATTGCATAAAAAGCGTTTGTTGACTGCGCCAGCCATTCATGTTTCATCACAAAATGCTGCAGTGAAAGCTCGGTTGGTAAATGAAGCCGTTGCTGTAGATCATTGATTTGATGGGCGCGTTCAATTGCTCCGGGTGCATGATCAAGTGGGAGAGTCATGGCTAAACGCCACAGTGTGTACAGGCCAGAAATAAGAGCCAATTCGGTGCACCAAGCGATGACCACGCTGCGATTTTTGGTGCGTGGGAGCCGCCGCAAGACAAGTACAAGGACAAGGCAAAGAAGTGCGCAGACTGTGGCCTGATCCCACGTCACCCACTTCATTGAGGTATTCACCTCGGGCAACTGTACTGACGAATTAAGGAGAGCTGTTTATGCGTCTCGGCGCTTCATAAACAAGGCTGCCAATATGGAAAGTCCAAGACACCAAATACCGAAGTAACCCACCAACGACCACCGTGAACCGTCGGGGTTAATTGATACTGAGTTCAGTGCAGCCGTGAAGGGGACTTTGCGGGA
>JBIKID010000074.1:0-8075 GCA_044361815.1 Ilumatobacteraceae bacterium
TGTACACACACTTTCACTATGTAGGTGGCACACAAGCAGTCTTCGAAGAAAATCCAACAGCGTCAATTCCCATCTGGGGACACGAGAAGATTGCATTCAATCGATTGCGCACAACTTCCGAGATTGCACCCGCATATGGTCGCGGACTCGTCGAACAGTTTGCAGTCACGCTTCCACTTGACGGCGCTGACGGAGTTGTCAATGTTGGCCTTGGTCAGTTTTATCGCGACCCTGCGCATGCTCCTCATACCTACGGATTCGTTGCGCCAGAAAACACATTTGATTCTGCGTGCAGTATCCGTGTTGCAGGTCTTGACATCCAAGTCACACCAGCACCGTCCGATGCAGACGATTCTGTTACCTACTGGTTTGATTCAAAAAAACTTTGCGTCAACAACTTGGTTTGGCCAGTGCTGTTTAATGTGTTCGCAATTCGTGGCGAAGAATACCGAGACCCCCAAGTGATGTTGCGTGGTCTTGATCATCTACTCGGCTTGCACTCCGAGCACCTCGCAGGTGCACATGGTCCACCAATCAGCGGTGCCAACGCAATCAAAGATCGCGTGACGAAGTATCGCGACTCTCTTCAGTTTCTGTGGGATCAAACAGTGCGCCACACCAACCGCGGCATGTCGAGTGTCGACTTGGGTGCGACCATACGTTTGCCAGATCAATGCGACGATGACTACCTCACGTCGGAGTTGTATGGCGTAGCCGAACACCATGTGCGCCAGATCAGGAGTGGAATTTTTGGTTTCTTTGACGGTCATGAAGCAAATTTGTTTCCACTATCGACGCAAGATCACGCAGATCGAATGATCAAGGGATTCGGTGGAAAAGAAACTGTGCGCTCACAGGCACTAGAGGCAATTAACGGCAATGATCTGCGCTTTGCAATAGAGCTTGCTTCGTGGCTCGCATACAGCACCAACCCAAGCGACTCAGATAAGCAGCTACTTGCAAATGCTCTACGGCTGGTTGCTCAGCGAACCCCGGCCGCCAACATTCGTAACTGGTGTCTTGCTCGAGCACGGCATTTGGACGGAAGTTTTGATGCAACACGATTCAACACACACCGCATCAGCAAGCGACAGATTTTGTCGGGACCAATTTCCTCTGCAGTCAGCATTTTGCGTGTGCTGCTTGAACCAACCCGCGCAGAAGGCATCGATGTTGAAATTGCATTCAAGTTCCCCAATGGCACAATGGGATTGCATATTCGCAATAGCGTGGCCGTCCCTACCGATGGCTCAAATGCCAACCATTCGATTTCGTGCGAACTAGCAGTGTGGGCAGACATCTTGAGCGGCAGCACAACTCTGTCACAAGCAATTGCGGCTTCCGAATTGCAGATCGAAGGCAATGCATCGCCGGTGTTGCATGCTCTCGCCTGCTTTGACGTAGTTGGCCTGCAGTCATGACGCAAAGACTTCCAAAGTCGACTCCGACATTTGGTGGAGATATCTCCCGAATCATCACAGACTCAACGCCTCGGAAGCTCAATGCGCCAACCGCACCGGAGGGTGCTCCCAACATTTTGCTGATCATGCTCGACGACGTTGGCTTCGGTTCATTTGGAAACTTCGGTGGACCAGTAACTACGCCCGGACTCGACAAGATTGCAACAACGGGTTTGCGCTACAACCAATTTCACACCACAGCACTTTGCTCACCTACTCGCGCAGCATTGTTGACAGGACGCAATCATCACAGCGTTCATATGGGGGGCATCACCGAAATTGCCAACTCATTTCCTGGATACGACAGCGCGATACCACCAGAGTCGGCAACTGTTGCGCAAGTACTGCGCATGTCTGGTTACTCAACTTCGTGTTTCGGCAAGTGGCACCTCGCGCCGTCGTGGGAGCAAAGCCCTGCAGGCCCTTTTGATCGATGGCCAACCGGTTTGGGTTTCGATCGCTTCTACGGAATCATGGGCGCGGAGTCATCACAGTGGGAACCGCCCGTATATGACCAGACAACGCCAATTGCTCCACACATTGGCAAGCCTGGATACCACCTCACCGAAGATCTAGCCGATCAAGCAATTACTTGGATGCAACGTCAACATGCGTCCACGCCCAATCGCCCATTTTTTTGCTACTTCTCAACACCCGCAGTTCACGCCCCTCATCATGTGTCGCGTGAATGGATCGACAAATTTAAAGGTCAGTTCGACGACGGCTGGGATGCACTGCGCGACATGATTTATGAGCGCCAGTTGAAACTTGGCGTGATTCCCCAAGACACCACGCTTACCAAACGACCCGAGCAAGTGCCCGCGTGGGCCGACTACCCCGACCGTTACAAACCAGTTGCGCGACGATTGATGGAAACTTTTGCCGGCTTTCTTGCGCACACCGACGCACAAATTGCGCGCGTCATCGACTCGCTAGATGGCATGGGCATTGCCGACAACACACTTGTTATCTATATCACTGGTGACAACGGTGCTTCTGCTGAGGGAACAATTCATGGTGCGTGGAGTGCCCCATCGTTTCAAAACGGAGTTCCCGAAGATCCCGAATGGCTACTCGATCACATTGATGACTTCGGAACAGATAAATGCGAAAACCATTTCAATGTTGGCTGGGCATGGGCACTCGACTCGCCGTTCCAGTGGATGAAACAAGTTGCATCGCACTTTGGAGGCACCCGTAACGCAATGGCACTTTCGTGGCCCAAGAAGATTGCCGACAAGGGTGGTTTGCGAACACAGTTCCACCACGTCATCGACATCGTGCCGACCATTTATGACATTGCCGGCATTACTCCGCCTACGCATGTCAATGGCATCGAGCAGATGCCACTTCACGGCACCTCCATGGCCTATTCATTTGATTCCGCCGATGCACCAAGCACCCACACGAGTCAGTATTTTGAGATTCTTGGTAATCGAGCCATCTATGCAGACGGCTGGATGGCTTCATGTTTCCATGGTCGATTGCCATGGATCAGACTGCAGGGCTACGAGTTTGATGGACCACAAGAAGTATGGGAGTTGTACAACATTGCCGAAGATTTCTCGCAAGCAGTAGACCTGGCTGCCTCGCATCCAACAAAGCTTGCCGAACTGCAAGCGCTCTTTCACCAGCATGCAATTGACTACGGAATCTATCCACTGCGCGACCCAGGCTCACCGCGCCATGGAGATTTTTCGGTACCGCATTCACTCGATGGATTGACATCAATGACATACACGCCAGCGCATGTACGCATGCCTGAGTCTTCCGTGATCAATATCAAAAACTGTTCATTTCGAATTACTGCAAATATCGAAGTTGATATTGCTGCTGTAGCGACGGGACCACATGGTGTGATTGTGTGTCAGGGTGGAAACATGGCCGGCTGGTCGTTGTACATCGACAAACAAAGTCGTCCCACATTTCATTACAACTGGTTCGGCCACGAACACACTTTTGTTGCAAGCAACACTCCGCTCACTGCTGGCGAACACCAGATCGTTGCAGCATTTGCATACGACGGCGGCTTTGGTGCTGGCGGCGACATCACACTTTTCGTTGACAATGTAAATGTTGGATCTGTCCGCATCGACAAAACAGTTCCACTTGTCTATTCAATGAGTGGCGAAACGTTTGATATTGGTGTCGACACTGGCTCACCTGTTGGGCCGTACCCACATGGTTTTGATTGCACAGCAAAAATTCACTCGGTTGTTGTTGAAAGACTCGATGAACCGCCTGCAGAGATCAAGCAAAGGATGCGCGAGGGCGAGTTTCGTGCAAGCCTCAGCACGCAATAATTATTAATTTAACGGCGAGCCAAGATTCTTGCGCACAGCCAAGTTCATCTCTTCGTCAAAGGCACGTACGTGAGACTCTGCAAGCTTTGCTGCCAGATCGCCATCACCCGCTGCAAGTGCCTGATACATCTCGGTGTGTTCTTCAAGTGCGTGGCGCATATCTTCCACATCGGCGATATACAAGTGCCATAGCCGATCGCTTTGCGCGTACATCATGTCGAGCGTGTCGGTGAGGAAACGATTATTGGCTGCCTCCCAAACGATCTCGTGACACCTTCGATCGATGCGCATCAAATCGCTGTTGCTCACATTTGGTCGTCGCGAACTTTCAAGTGCAGCAGCCATCGCTTCCCAATGTTCCTGTTTTCCGCGCGCCGCCGCAAGGCGCATCGCATAAGGCTCCAAGATTGCGCGAGTCTCATAGAGCATCGAAAGCTCCATCACATCGATCGGCGACACCAACATGCCTCTACGAGGTATAACAGTCACAAATTGGTCTCGAGCCAATCGCTGCAATGCCTCACGAATTGGGGTTCGGCCAATGCCAAGTTCGGCTTGCAAGACGTCTTCTCTGATCACGTCGCCAGGCGCCAGTTGCAGGCGCACGATCTTGTCGCGGATCTCCAAGTAGGCCTGCTGGCTCAATGAAATACTCATTAGGTGTAAGGCTACCCGATTTTTTACCCGTGATATTGCGGTGATATACTACGGATCTCATTCATTGAGTCAATCTTGGGGGTTTCCAAATGAGTCAGTTTCCAACCCGTGCAAAGTGCGTCGTAATCGGAGCCGGAATCGTAGGCAACTGCCTCGTCGGCCACCTTTCCAAGTTGGGCTGGACCGACATGGTTCAGATCGACAAAGGCCCATTGCCTAACCCAGGCGGTTCAACGGGTCACGCCTCCAACTTCATCTTCCCCACCGACCACAACAAGGAAATGGCGCTGCTCACACTGGCCTCCCAGAAGCAATACGTCGAGATGGGAATGAACAACACATGCGGTGGCATCGAGGTTGCTCGCACACCAGAACGTCTTGAGGAATTCAATCGTCGTATGACTTCAGCCAAGTCGTGGGGCATTGATTCCAAATTGCTCACCCCGGCCGAGATCAAAGAGCTCGTGCCGTTCATCAACGAAAAGATTTTGCTCGGTGGTTTTTACACTCCAAGCGTTTCGGTTGTCGACTCGTTGCAGACTGGCACGCTCATGCGCGAGGGCGCAGTTGCCGATGGCAACTTGCAAGTATTTGCAAACACCGAAGTGCTCGACCTCGAAGTTGAAAATGGAACCATCAAAGCTGTCGTAACGAACAAGGGCCGGATCGAAGCCGAGTTTGTTGTTGTGGCTTGCGGTGTGTGGAGCCCACGCATTGCAGCGATGGCTGGAGCAAACATTCCGCTAACACCAGCTGTTCACCAGATGGCCGACGTTGGACCAATCGATATTTTGCAACAGTCGAACAAAGAGCTTGCATACCCAATCATCCGTGACATGGACACGTTCTGTTACGAGCGTCAAGCAGCCGGATCAATGGAAGTTGGCTCATACGCCCACCGTGCAATCTTCATGCACCCAGATGACATTCCATCGAACGAAGCTTCAGCTTTGTCGCCCACCGAATTGCCGCTCACTCAAGACGACTTTGATCCGCAGATGGAACAAGCAATTGAGTTGATGGAAATGCTTGGCGATGCCGAAATCAAATACGCCATCAATGGTCTCTTGTCGCTCACACCAGATGCGATGCCAGTTCTTGGCGAGACAGTTGAAGTACGCAACTTGTGGTCTGCTGCAGCAGTATGGATCAAAGAAGGTCCGGGCATTGCACAACTCGTTGCCGAATGGATGACATACGGTTACCCGCATTTGTGCGACCCACACTCGTCGGACATCAGCCGCTTTTACGCGCACGAAAAAACAGACCACCACATCTATGCACGTTGTGATGAGCACTTCAACAAGACATACGGCATCGTTCACCCACGCGAGCAGTGGGGCACGCAGCGCAATATGCGTCGCAGTCCATTCTTCCCACGCGAAGAAGCAGCGGGAGCAACGTTCTTTGATGCCCGCGGTTGGGAGCGCCCGCAGTGGTTTGCATCCAACGCCAAGTTGATGGACAAGTTCAAGGGACAGTGTGAGCCACGCCCAAGCGAGTGGGATGCCCGCTGGTGGTCACCAATCACCAATGCAGAGCACTTGCAAATGCGCGAGTCGGTTGGCATGGTCGACCTCACCGCATTCAATGAGTTCGATTTCACCGGCCCTGGCACGATGGCGTTCTTGCAATACATGTGCGTCAACAATGTGGATGTTCCTGTTGGCCGTTCGGTCTACACACCACTACTCACCCAGGGTGGCGGTTTCCGTGGCGACTTGACGATCATGCGACTTGGTGCAAACCATTTCCGTGTTATCACGGGTGCATTCGACGGTGGTCGTGACAAGTACTGGTTTACCAAGTACATGCCACAAGACGGAACAGTAACTTTCACCGACATGTCGAGTGCGCTGTGCACAATTGGCGTGTGGGGTCCAAATGCCGAAAAGACAATGGCGAAGGCAACACAAAACATCAACGCCGAGGGCAAGTTGGTCCCGTTCGATGTCAGCCAAGCAAACTTCCCATACGGCTCAGTTCGTGAAGTTCTGATCGATGGTGTTCCTGCAACCATGTTCCGCATTTCGTATGTTGGCGAGAACGGTTGGGAGATCTACACCAAGATGGAGCACGGCCTTCGCCTCTGGGACTCGATCGCAGAAGCCGGCAAGGAATTTGAAATCATTCCTGTGGGCATGGGTGTGTACGCCGTAACTGGCCGCATCGAAAAGGGATACCGCCTCATGGGTGCAGAGCTTGAAAGCGAATACAACCCAATGGAAGCCGGTCTCAACCGTGCCAAAGTGAAGTCAGCGGACTTCATTGGCAAAGCCGAGTACATGAAAGCACGCGATGAAAAACCCGCCGCAATCATGTGCACACTTGAGATGATCGACAACACCAGCAAGTCGGGCATTAAGCGCTTCCCAACTGGTGGCAACGAACCTATTTTGACAAAAGATGGAGAACGCATCGTTGATGCAAAAGGTCGCGTTTCACGCGTGACCACTGCAGGTGCAGCACCATCGCTTGGCAAATACTTGTTGCTCGCCTACCTCACCCCAGAACATGCTGTTGAAGGCAATGAACTTCGCGTGATGTACATGAACGAGATGTTTCCAGTGCGCGTTGCTCGCGTTGGCTCACAACCGTTGTTCGACCCAACCGATGCACGGATGAAGAGCTAGAAACTCTCCTCTTGCCATGAACATCCTTGTTTGCGTCAAACGTGTGCCAGCTCCTGGTGCACGCATCAACATCACCGAAGATGGTCAGCAAGTTGATACCGCATTCCTCGGATTTACCGTCAGCCCTCACGAAGAGTGTGCGGTTGAGGCTGCTGTTCAGCTTGTCGAAAAACATGGTGGCGAAGTCACCGTGCTCACCCTTGGTGATGTCTTGGCAGAAGAACAACTGCGCACTGCTGCAAGTGTCGGAGCGGTCAAGGCAGTACTCGTACCAATCGAAGGAATGGATTGGGATGCGCAGCGAACTGCATCTGCGATCAGTTCTGCTATCACCGCGCTAGAAACTGCGAACGGCACATTTGACCTCGTCTTGTTCGGCAACGAATCAGCCGACTCGTGTGGCTATCAAGTTGGTATTCGTGCAGCGGTCAAACTTGGACGACCAATGGTCAACGGTGCAAAGGGAATTGATGTTGCAGATGGTGTTGCAACCATTCGCCGTGAATCCGATGCTGGTCAAGAGATCTACAACTTGCCGCTCCCTGCGTGCATAGGTGTTCGTGAAGGCATCAACCTCCCCCGCTACCCGACGATGAAAGGTCGCCTCGCTTCCAAAAAAGTTGAGATTCAGCGCACCGAAATTTCGGCCGAAGCTGGTGGACTTAAAATGATCCAGTTACAGCGCCCACCGGAGCGCGTGAGTAACACACAGATTCTTGGAACTGGCCCAGAAGCGGCATCGGCAGTTGTTGACTTGCTTGTTGAGCTCGGAGTTTTCAAATGAGCGTGCTTGTTGTAGTTGAGCACGACCGCGGCACGATGACGCCAGCGTCGCTCGGCGCGCTGACGGCTGGTCGCAATCTCGCCAAACAGATCAATACAACCATGGAAGCAGTGACCGTCGGTGCAAATGCTGACGCACTGAGCGATGCAATCTCGGCTTATGGTGCGACAACGATCCATCAAGCGCATCACGCAGCACTTGTCGATTTTGGTCCCGAAGCTTGGGGTGAGTCCGTTGC
>JBIKID010000075.1:0-8050 GCA_044361815.1 Ilumatobacteraceae bacterium
CGCACCTTTAACGCTGGCATCAAAGTTGAACAAGCCATTCTTGACAAGCGCGATATGCAATTTTTGTACAAAGACGGCGATGACTACGTTTTTATGGACAACGTCACTTACGACCAACTGACAATCAAGCCTGTAGCGCTTGGCGATGCCGCTGATTATTTAATTGAAAATGCGATAGCGATGATTGCAAGTTATGGTGACGAAATCGTCAGTGTCGAAATCCCACCTTCGGTCGAACTCGAAATTGCATTCACTGAGCCAGGTATGCAGGGCGATCGTGTTTCGGGTGCACGCAAGCCAGCCACGTTGCAGACAGGCAAAGTAATTCAGGTTCCGTTGTTCGTCAACATTGGAGATCGAGTCAAAGTAGATACTCGCACTGCAGAATACGTGACTCGCGTCTAACCGTGACGGCCGATAAAAAACCGCGCACAGGGGGCAAGGCTGCTCGCTCGGATGCTCGAGAGCGCGCAATGCATATTTTGTATGAAGCAGATACCAAAGGACTGACTGGCACCGAAGTTCTTGCAATGCAGGTGTTGACCATTGATGACCTGACGACAGAAATCGTCACGGGAGTATCTACGCATCTGGGTGAGTTGGATAGTCATATTGTGGAGTGTGCAAATGGTTGGACACTCGCTCGTATGCCGGTGATTGATCGAAATGTATTGAGAATGGCCGTTTACGAACTTTCGTACAGTCGGGATGTTCCTGTTGCCGTAGTGATAAACGAGGCAGTCGAACTTGCCAAAACATTTTCAACGGATGATTCTGGACGCTTTGTAAATGGCGTTTTATCAGCGATTTCTAAAGTGGTTCGCGTCACTTCGTAGCAATGAATCGTTTGTTCGCAAGAGTTCGACGCATTTCGTCTTGGACTCTTGTAGTTTGCGCCGCAATTTTTACATACGCCTTGTATTTCAGTTTCACAACGGTTCAAATTCATCGCGGAATAGGAACCTCGGCGTATGACTTCGGCCTGTACGACCAAGGTATTTGGCTGCTCTCACAGGGCAAAACTCCATTCGTGACATTGATGGGTCGCAATCTTTTCGGCGACCACACCTCGTTTATTTTGCTGCCGCTCGTACCACTCATGTGGATGTTTTCGTCAACGAGTCTGCTGTTTGTCGTTCAGACGCTTGCTATTGCTAGTGGGGCGATACCCATTTACGCATTTGCCAGGAAACATCTGGAGAGTGATGCTCTTGGTTGCGTGTTTGCTTGCACGTACCTGTTGTATCCAGCTGTCAGTTGGACAAATGTCGAGAATTTCCACCCGGATTCTTTTTTGGGCGTATTCATTGCCACGGCACTGTGGGCTGCTCTTCATCGTAAATGGCGTTGGTATGTAGGAGCCGTCCTGCTGGCGCTAATGGTCAAAGAAGATGTTGTGTTAGTTGTGGCGCCAATTGGCGTATGGGTTGCATTGCGTCGAGATGTACGAATCGGCGTCGCAACAGTGATCGGCTCGATCGGTGCAGCGCTGATTTGTTTTTTTCTTGTAATCCGCAACTTGACTGGAACAGCATTTAGAAATTCATGGCGCATTCCATTTGGTGGATTCGGCGGTCTTGTCAAGACGGCGCTGACTTCACCACGTGCGTTGCTGCAACATCTCACAAGTGATGGCCGCTTGACATATCTGTTGCAAATGTTGTCACCAACGGCTGGCTTGTTCTTCATTGCCCCAAGTGTTGCGTTGATTGCTTTTGTCGTGATGTTTTCTAACATCGTCAGTACCTTTTATTATCAGTATCAAATCCAATATCACTATTCATTAGTTATTGCGCCGATTCTGGTATTTGGCAATGTTTATGCAATTGGGCGGTTGGGCGAGTCGGCCCGTCGGAAGGCAACATTGGTCGTTGGGCTTGCGTCCATTGTTTCGGCCTTCATTTTGGCGCCTCTGCCTCTTGCGCAGAACCAGCTTCAAAAGTTTCCGCCAGGTAGCCCGTCGGTCGTAGCGGCACATGATTTGTTCGCTCAGATTCCCTCCGATGCAGTGATCTCGGTATTTCATCCACTGTCTGCGCAACTGGCTCGCCGAGAACGAATTTATGTCTTTCCTAATCCGTTTCAACGTTCTCTATATGGTCCAGACATTTTCGCAACAGGCGACAGATTGGAATTCGCCGACGAAATCGAATATGTCATGTTGCCGATTGCGCTGTCCGCAGAGTCCGAACAGGTGTGGAGAGCAGAAATACAGGACTATTTAGTCGTCGCATCCAATCAGTGGTGGATTCTGTATCGCCATCGTTGAAAAGTGCTACAGTCAGTAACGCATTCATCAGAATGCAGGTCGTTAATTGAGCCCTGTGAGGTTCAAACGAAAGGAAAACAGTGAGTAGTGCACCACAATCGGCAGTTGCCGTCATGTCTGGCCCCGATGTCGCCCGAGCTATTAGTCGAATTGCTCATGAAATTGTTGAGCGAAATCATGGAGTGGAACGCGTTGTTTTAGTTGGTCTACAACGAGGTGGAACATGGATTGCTGAAGCTCTCGGAGAACGAATCTCTTCAATAGAGCCGAACTTTGCAGTGCCAGTGGGTTCGCTTGATCCAACGATGTATCGCGACGATATTGGTCTTCGGCCAGTTGTCGCTGGCTCGGCTAGTCATATTCCTTGTGACATCACTGGCGCAACAGTTGTATTGATTGATGATGTTTTGTACACCGGACGAACCGTGCGTGCCGCACTTGAAGGTTTAAACAATTTTGGCCGACCACGTGCTGTACAACTTGCAGTGCTCGTTGATCGCGGCCACCGTGAATTACCGATTCGTCCCGATTATGTGGGCAAAAACATGCCGACACAGACGACGGACGAAGTGGATGTTTCGGCAGATGGTGTCATCGTCACCTCGGCATCAGGGGTTGCATCTTGAAACATCTACGTTCAATCTCCGAGATGGGTGCTGACGGATTATCGCGGATCCTCAAACTCACCGAGAGCATGGCAGAGATCAACACACGGTCAGTGCCAAAAGTGCCTGCCTTGCGTGGCAAAACGGTCGTGAGTTTGTTTTTTGAAGACTCGACTCGAACACGATTGAGTTTTGAGACTGCCGCCAAACGACTATCAGCAGAGACAATGAACTTCAGTGTTTCTACATCGAGCGTCAACAAGGGCGAAAGTTTGCGCGACACCATCGAGACCATTACCGACATGGGCGTTGATGCATTCGTTGTGCGCCATAAATCGGTTGGAGTACCGTGGCAAATTTCGCAGTGGACTAATGCATCGATCGTTAATGCTGGAGATGGTGCGCATCAGCATCCAACACAAGCACTCGTTGATTGCTTTACGGTTCGCGAAGCTCTTGGCAGACAAGATCTCAGTGGACTCAATCTGACAATCGTCGGCGATATCAAACACAGCAGAGTTGCACGGAGCAACATTCAGGCTTTTTCTCTGCTCGGTGCAAATATCACGTTGGTTGCGCCTCCCACATTGCTGCCGTTAAACATCGAGCATTGGCCGGTGAAGGTCAGTAACGATTTGGACGCGGTGCTCGCGAGTACCGATGTGTTGTACATGTTGCGGTTACAGAGCGAACGGATGGCGCAAGGGCTGGTACCGAGTTTGTATGAATACAGCACGAGCTACGGCCTGGATGAGAAGCGAGTTGGTGCTTTGCAGGCGAGTGCGGTCGTGATGCACCCAGGGCCGATGAACCGCGGTGTTGAAATGTTGATCGACCCAGGCGACATACCAAATTCGCTGATTCATAGACAAGTGACCAATGGCGTTTCTGTTCGTATGGCTGTGTTGTTCGATTTGCTTTCAGCGGAGGAGCTGTCATGACGATTGCGATAAAGGGCGGAAGTGTTGTCGGGTTGAGAGGTGTCGAGAAATTCGATGTGCTCATCGACAATGACAAGATCGTCAAGGTAGGCAACAACCTCAAGGGTGATGTCACACTTGATGCAAGTGGCTGCCACATTTTTCCGGGATTCGTTGATCTGCATGCACACTTGCGTGAGCCAGGGCGTGAAGACACCGAAACAATTGAAACTGCAAGTCGTGCGGGTGCAAAGGGTGGTTACACGGCATTGATTGCGATGCCCAATACAAACCCTGCCCACGACTCGGTGACGGTAATTGAATTCGTGCGCGACCAAGCTCGCAAGGCTGGTCTTCTCGATGTTTTTCCAAGTGGCTGCATCACGATGGGGCGACAAGGCGAAGCACTTGCGCCGTTGGCCGAATTAAGTGCCGCTGGTGTCCGTATTTTTACTGACGATGGTTCTGGAGTGCAAGACCCTGTGCTCATGGGTCGAGCGATGCAGTACGCAAAAACTCTTGGCGTAACTATGGCGCAACACTGTGAGGTCTCGGCGCTCACTCAGGGTGCGGTCATGAACGAGTGCGGATGTTCGTCCGATATGGGTGTGCCAGGTTGGCCTGCAATCGCTGAAGAGATGATGGTGCAGCGAGATATTGAGATGTCTCGGATGACTGGTGCTTCGGTGCATTTTTTGCATTTGTCTACTGCGAGGTCGGTCGAGTTGGTGCGTGTTGCAAAAAGCGAGGGCCTCAACGTAACGGCAGAAGTCACTCCGCATCACTTGTCGTTGACACAAGAGTTGTTGACGACATTTGATCCTATTTATAAAGTCAACCCACCGCTGCGCAGCATGACCGACATTCATGCCCTCAAGGCTGGTCTCTTGGATGGAACCATCGATGCAGTTGCAACAGATCACGCACCACATGCCAGAAGAGATAAGGAACTTACGCTCGATCAGGCTCCTCCGGGAATGATCGGTTTGGAAACGGCGCTCGGTGTTGTGTTGTCGGCGGTAGAACTCGACCCTGTGCAAATCGCCGCAGTGATGTCACGAAACCCAGCACGAATTGCCCAGATCACCGACAGTCACGGTTGCAATATTGAAGTGGGCGACACAGCCAATCTGTGTGTCGTTGACTTGGATGCGATGTGGCAAGTGAATCCTGCCAAGTTGGCAAGCAAGAGCAAAAATACTCCCTTCGTCGGAAGGCAATTACGAGGTATTGTGCGCAGCACGGTGTATCGCGGACAAATCACAGTTCAAGATGGGGAAGCACAGAAATGACAATTCGCGAATCTGTATTGGTGCTTCGAGATGGCAGCGTCTTTGAGGGAGAGGCAATTGGAGCCGACCCAGTAGGTGGCATCGCAAGCGGTGAAGTTGTCTTTCATACTGCTCTCACGGGATATCAAGAAGTGATTTCCGACCCTTCATACGCCGGTCAAATCATTACATTCACAACACCGCATATTGGCAATTATGGAACTACACCGCTCGATAATGAGTCATCGCACGTGTTTGCTCGTGGGGTCATTGTGCGCGAGATGTCGCAGCGACGTAGCAACTGGAGAGCCAACAACGATCTTGATGCATACCTGCGTGGAATGAATGTGAGCGGTATCGCAGGAATTGATACCCGAAGACTTACTCGATTGCTTCGCGACACTGGTGCAATGTCAGGGGCATTTGGTCAGGCGAGTCAATCAAGTGTGTTGGCTCGTGCGCAAAGCGAGTTGGGCACATCTGGCATCAATTTGGTCAAACAAGTAACCACTACTCAGCCATACATCGTTGGCAGTGGGCATTTGAAAGTTGTTGCGTACGATTTTGGAATTAAGAGCACCATTCTTCGTTGCTTGAGTGAAATTGCAACGGTGCATGTTGTGCCAGCAAATTACTCTGCCGAACAAGTTTTGGCGCTACAACCCGATGGCGTGTTCTTGTCTAACGGACCTGGCGATCCAGAAACAGTCGAAGGCGCACCCGTTGCGATTCGATCCATCATCGAGCAGGGTGTTCCGATGTTTGGCATCTGTCTCGGGCATCAGCTCATGGCACTAGCGCTCGGAGGCAAAACCTTCAAGTTGCCATTTGGTCATCACGGAGCGAATCATCCTGTGCGTAACTTGCACACAGGTGCTGTTGAGATCACTAGCCAGAATCACAACTTTTGTATAGACACAGCATCGCTGAGTGATGTCGCGGACATCACGCACACCAATCTCAATGATCAGACCAATGAAGGAATGCGTGTGCGCGACGTTCGAGCGTTCAGCGTGCAGTATCACCCCGAGGCTGGGCCAGGACCACACGACAGTCGATATTTGTTTAATGAGTTTGCACAATTGATGGGACAACGCTGATGCCACGCCGTAGTGATTTGAAATCTATTTTGATTATTGGCTCGGGCCCAATCGTTATTGGTCAGGCATGCGAGTTTGACTACTCGGGTACGCAGGCGTGTCGAGTGCTAAAAGAAGAGGGTTACCGAGTTATCTTGGCCAACTCAAATCCGGCAACGATCATGACCGACCCAGATTTTGCGGATCGAACATATATCGAACCACTCACTGTTGATGTAGTGGCCGCCATTATCGCAAGAGAAAAACCAGACGCCGTTTTGCCAACGCTTGGTGGCCAGACTGCTTTGAACTTGGCGATGGCGCTTCACGCACGTGGGCTTGTGGGTGTGCCGGGCACGCCCGAACTTATTGGCGCTAATGCTGAGGCAATCGCAACTGCAGAAGATCGCGAGAAATTCAAAATTGCAATGATCGAAATTGGGTTGAATGTGCCTGTGAGCGGTGTTGCCCACAACATGGAAGAAGCCCTGGTCGTGCGTGACGAAATTGGGCTACCAGCGATTATTCGTCCTGCGTATATTTTGGGCGGTCGCGGCACCGGTATTGCGCATAACGAAGAAGACTTTAAGAAGATCGTTGCGGATGGCTTGTTAGCCAGCCCAATCAACGAAGTATTGATTGAAACATCAATTGCCGGTTGGAAAGAATACGAGCTCGAGGTCATGCGTGATCGCGCCGACAACTGCGTAATCATTTGCTCGATCGAAAACATTGATCCAATGGGAGTTCATACTGGCGACTCGATCACCGTTGCACCAGCGATGACTCTGTCCGATGTTGAGTATCAAAAAATGCGAGATGCCGCTTTCGCATGCATCCGCAGAGTCGGAGTAGAAACGGGTGGCTCCAACGTGCAGTTTGCTGTCAACCCTCTGACAGGCGAGCAAGTAGTAATCGAAATGAACCCACGAGTGTCTCGTTCATCAGCGTTGGCTTCCAAAGCAACCGGCTTTCCAATTGCCAAGATTGCAGCCAAGTTGGCTGTTGGATACACCTTGGACGAGATCTCCAATGACATCACCAAGATGACGCCTGCAAGTTTCGAGCCAGTAATCGACTATGTGGTTACCAAAATTCCGCGTTGGGCATTCGAGAAGTTTCCTGGCACATCTGGAGTGTTGGGCACGCAGATGCAAAGCGTCGGTGAAGCAATGTCGATCGGTAGAACATTTTCCGAAAGTTTGCAGAAGGCGTTGCGCTCACTTGAAAATGGTCGTTCAGGACTGAACTGTGATCCTCCAGAACTTCTGATGCGTGAGAGGTCCGACGAAGAGATGTTGGTGCAGATTGCAATCCCGACTCCTGAGCGCATTTTTCAAGTAGGAGAGTGT
This sequence comes from Ilumatobacteraceae bacterium, assembly GCA_044361815.1. Lineage (GTDB taxonomy): Bacteria > Actinomycetota > Acidimicrobiia > Acidimicrobiales > Ilumatobacteraceae > UBA3006. Next base: position 7,497 of record JBIKID010000075.1, read on the forward strand.
GTGCGCCGAGGCATATCGCGTGAGCGTATTTATGATGCTTGTCGGATCGACTATTGGTTTCTTGATCAGATGTCGATGATCATTGATGAGCGTGCGGAATTGGATGCATGCGGTATCGACAAAATGACGGTGCGTACGTGGCGCCGTGCAAAACGACTTGGGTTTTCTGACGCACAGTTGGCGTATCTCTGGAATGTCCCTGAGTCAACTGTGCGAGCAACGCGCATTGCTGCGGGTGTAATACCAACGTATAAGGCCGTTGATACATGTAGTGCAGAATTCGCTGCCCAGACTCCGTATCACTATTCGACATACGAGGACGAGAACGAAGTACATAACTCGACAAAACCCAAGGTGATCATTCTGGGCAGTGGACCAAATCGCATTGGACAGGGAATTGAATTTGACTACTGCTGTGTGCATGCGAGCTTCGCGCTTCGCGATGCAGGTTTCGAAACGATCATGGTCAACTGCAACCCGGAAACGGTGTCTACCGACTACGACACTTCGGATCGCTTGTATTTCGAACCTCTGACACAAGAAGACGTAATGAA
>JBIKID010000014.1:0-24486 GCA_044361815.1 Ilumatobacteraceae bacterium
TATCGACTGCGCTTCTTCCACTTGACCATGTTCGTCTTGCATCAAGTAACTGCGCATTCCATGAACTACACCCGGCATGCCCTTGCCCACCGCTGCACCACCAGCAGGTTCCACACCGATGAGTCGAGCTTTCGTATCGACAAAACCTGAGAAAATTCCAATCGCATTGGATCCACCGCCAACAGCCGCAACAACAACGTCAGGATCTTTGCCGTTCAGTAGCGAATGGCATTGTTCACTTGCTTCTTGACCAATCACACTTTGGAACGTTCGCACCATCCACGGGTACGGATGCGGACCCATCACCGAGCCAATTGCGTAGTACGTATCTTCAACTGTCGCCACCCAATCGCGCATCGCCTCATTGACGGCATCTTTGAGCGTGCGACTTCCGGATACGGCTGGCACAACTTCTGCACCCAACAACTTCATGCGAAAGACGTTCAACGCTTGTCGTTGCACATCAACTTCACCCATGTACACCTTGCAACTCAGGCCGAGGAGAGCAGCAGCAGTAGCTGATGCGACACCGTGCTGACCAGCGCCAGTCTCTGCAACAATGCGCTTCTTGCCCATGCGTTTTGCCAACAACACCTGACCGAGAACGCTATTGATTTTGTGTGATCCAGTGTGATTCAGATCTTCGCGCTTCAACAACAAGCGGATGCCAAGTTGTTTTCCAAGATTGTGGCACTCCGTCAAAATGGATGGACGACCTGCATAGTCACGCAGCAGATCATCTAGCTCTTTTCGAAATGCAGGATCAGCCCACGCATCTCGAAAGGCTGCCTCCAACTCCTGACATGCAGGAACAAGAGTTTCGGGAACAAAACGTCCACCGAACTCACCAAAGCGACCATCAAGACTTGGATCCTTGAGCATTACCCAAATCTACTAGTCGATGTCACCCAATTCTCGGGCTGCAGCGCGTGCATTCGCAATGAACTGACGCATTTTCACTGGGTCTTTAAGACCGTGACTCTTTTCAACTCCGCTCGATACATCAACCCCCCACGGACGAACTCGATCTATGCCCTCTGCAACATTCTCGGGGTGTAATCCTCCAGAAAGAATGAGTCGTAATCCAAGTGGAACCTCGTTCATTAACTGCCAATCAAAAACCTCACCCGAACCCGGACTCAGACCATCTATCAAAACGGCATCACATGCAAAATTGTCAGCGCGCTTTGCGTCAGGCGAACCCGCAACTACGGCTTTGATTGAAAACCTCACTGCCGCAGAAACTTCTGCCATTGTCGCAGTTGACTCGTGACCATGCAGCTGCGCTCCTTGCAGGTGTGCTTCTTGCATGATGTCACCAATACGTTTTGGCAACTCATCCCGGAAAACCCCAACTGTCACAATTTCGGACGGTAACCGTCGCACAATCTCACGCACCTTGCTTGGGGCAACTTGTCTAGGAGATGGTGCAAAAACGAAACCTAGAGCATCTGCGCCAAGAGCAACCGCCAACAACGCATCTTGTTCGTTGGTTATTCCACAGATTTTAATGAACACAAGAACTCACGCTAGTTCTTGGTGGTTGTTACGCGCAGTGATGCAATTACCTCAGCCGGATCATTGCTGACGACCAAACTCTCACCGACCAAGACCGCGTCATAACCCGCATTCCTCAACGACTGCGCATCATTTGCATCTCTTACCCCAGATTCGGCAATCTTGACTACCCCATTTGGTATCTCTGCCGCCATGCGCACCGCTCTTTCGTGATCCACTTGAAAGGTCACGAGATCACGTTGGTTTACGCCGATCATTGTTGCACCAACCGAGAGCGCCCTCTCCACTTCAGACTCATCATGCGTTTCAACCAAAACATCAAGACCAATCTCGACTGCCAACTGATGAAAAGCAAGCAGCTCTGGTTGAGACAATGCAGCAGCAATCAGAAGCACGCAATCCGCGCCCATGATGCGCGCATCACAAACGTCCAATTCACTCACCGTAAAATCTTTACGCAAGACGGGCATTGATGTAGCAGTGCGCGCTTCACGCAGGTCATTTACAGAACCACCGAATGAAACATCATCCGTGAGCACCGAAAGGCAACTTGCAGATCCGCTTGCGTAAGCACGCGCTAAATCCGACGCAACGATGCCTTCGCGCAACACACCCTTGGAAGGCGAACGACGCTTGATCTCCGCAATTACAGCAAGTTGCAACAGCGAATCTTCACGCAACTTTTGAACAAAGCCTCTTAGCGGACCTACCGATTTAGCTTCATCGATCAATTGTGACAATCGCCGAGAATCTGATTGCGCCGCAGTTCTGTGGCGGTCAAGAATCTTGGCGAGGTACAACGCTTAGAGACCTTTGCCGCCCACAGGCTTCAAAAACGACATCTCTGGAGCACCGTCGACAAATGGGGCAAGCGACTGCGACCACGTTGCAAATGCGGCACTACTCATATGTGCCTTAGAAGCTGCATCATCTTCATACAACTCATAAAACCACACGACATTCTCATCTACAAGATCATGATGAAAGAGGTAAGTGAGTGTGCCTGCTTCGCCTTGTGCGGTCGCCAGACCAGGCTGCACAGCCGCGGTCATCGCATCACGTTGACCAGCCTTAACTCGGATCTTCACTGCTACCGCAATTTTGCTCATGACATGCTCCCTATGTGTTTACTGTGTGGCTTTATGGTTTTGAAATTGTAATTGAATTAGAACCCGATTTTTGCACGCAATACATTTTCTAGATCAATGATCGCGACGCGCTCTTGATTGGTTGTGTCGCGTTCCCGAATCGTCACAGCACCGTCTTCGAGTGAATCAAAGTCGACCGTCACACAAAATGGTGTACCGATCTCATCTTGACGACGATATCGACGTCCTATGGCTTGAGTCTCGTCAAACTCGCACATATAACGCTTGGCCAACTTTGAGTAGATCTCCTTGGCGAGCGGCATCAATGTGTCTTTTTTAGACAGTGGCAACACTGCTACTTGATACGGCGCGAGGCGTGGGTGTAACCGCAGAAAGGTGCGAGGTTCGTCATTGACTACATCTTCGTCATAGGCCGCGAGCAAGAAGGCAGCCATAGTGCGATTGGCCCCAGCCGCAGGTTCAACTACGTAAGGCACATACCTCTCGTTCGTTGCTTGATCGAAATAGTCAAGCTTCTGTTTGGAGAACTCGGCGTGGCGCTTTAGGTCAAAATCTGTGCGCTGGGCAATTCCCTCAAGCTCACCCCAACCCCATGGGAACTTAAATTCAATATCGCTCGTACCAGCCGAATAATGCGACAACTCGTCAGATGCATGTGCACGCAAACGAAGCATGTCAGCGGGTATCCCGTATTCGATGTACCAGTTCATGCGCTCTTGGCACCAATACTCGTACCATTGCTTACTTTCGGCTGGAGGAACGAAATACTCCATCTCCATTTGTTCAAATTCGCGCGTACGGAAAATAAAGTTACCCGGCGTTATTTCATTGCGGAACGACTTACCCACTTGAGCGATGCCAAATGGTGGCTTACGTCGTGAAGTTTGCAACACATTCGCAAAATTGACGAACATACCCTGAGCGGTCTCTGGTCGCATGTAGACGTCTGTGCCTTCGCCCTCAACCGGGCCAGCGTGTGTCTTAAACATAAGGTTGAACGCACGAGCCTCGGTAAAAGTGCAACCCTTCATCTTTTGTGGGCAATCTCGGTCTTCAAGTTGGTCATCGCGAAAACGTTTCTTACAAACCGTGCAATCAACCAATGGATCGCTGAAGTTTGCCAAGTGACCACTCGCTTCAAAAACCGCGTGAGGACCCAATATTGCAGCGTCAATCAACATCACATCATCGCGCTCCTGCACCATTGCGCGCACCCATGCATCCTTAACGTTGCGCAACATCAGAGAACCAAGGGGGCCGTAATCGTAAGACGATCGAAAGCCGCCGTAAATTTCGGCGCTTGGATAGACGAACCCTCGACGCTTGCATAGGTTGACTATTTGCTCAAGATCGGTCGCGGGCATTGATACAGACTACAACCAGCCCTATTCCCAAACTAGCTACGTTTAAAATTCCCTTTTTACCCTCGTTCAAACATCGCTACTGAACGTAGCCGTCGTTCAATATGGTGCTCCATTGATTGAGTCGCTAAATGAGTTATCTCAGCAGTCGCCGGCGTGGCCGCCTGAGCGAGAGCAAAATTCAGTTGACCGCCGAGTACCTGCTGCAAAAGTGTCACAGCCGCAGGACTTATTGATACACCTGTGCGACACTCTCGACATTGAACACCGCCCTGGATCATGTCGAATGCGACAAGCGGTGCTTCCATATTGCATGTAACACACTTGTCCATCTGTGGGCATACCCCTTCTGCAGCTAAAAGCTTCCAGTAAAACGCGGCAAGCACCAAGGGTGATGCGTGTTGCGCAAGAGCGTTCAATGCGCCCACAAGCATTCGATACAGGTGCGGAGAAGGCTGCCGATCCTCGGCAATCAGGTCAACTGCTTCCAACATGGACAACCCCTGCGTAAGCCGATCCAAATCAGCATGCAATGGAGCGGATGATTCGATCAACTCAACCTGATTGACCGTGTCGAGATCTTTGCCTTTGTACAACAACACTTCAACGTGACTCAACACTTCGAGTCGCGCCCCAATCTTGGATTTAGTTTTGCGAACACCTTTTGCGACAGCCCTCACCTTGCCATGATCCTGAGTCATGATCACGATGATGCGGTCGGCCTCGCCAAGTTTGTAGGTGCGAAGAACTACTCCTTTGTCGCGGTATTGATTCACGAGTCAACTCCACCGAATCGTCGATCACGGCGCTGAAAGTCGCTGATCGCCATCTGCACATGCTCAACATTGCACTTACGCCACGACACGTCCAAAAATACGAGTTCGCTGTAACTCAGTTCCCACATCAAACCTGGTGGAATCTGTGTAGGAGATCCAAAAACCAAAATCAGATCGGGATCAACAAAACCCGGCGGCAACATCGCGGCCCGTAAGTTTTCTTCACTGATGTCTTTATCTAAACGAGTAGCGGGACTTTCACGTCTGAGCTGGTTGATTGCTTTCGCAAATCTTTCTCTGCCGTCTGCACACAGGTCTACAACCACCACCAAATCATCTTTTGCGATGTACGAGATCCTGTCTTTGCTTCGTTGTCCCCCGCATGCTTCTAAAACAGTCTGTGCAATTTCATCTTCACTACCACTTGCCCCGTCATAGGGACACACAGTCAACCATCGAGCGCCAGATTCATGTACGGAGTCGACAAACGTGTCAAGTTGCAACTTCCATTCGGCTACGTTCGCCTGCCTCCACTCTTGCAACGAGCCACCGCACACCAAGACGTGAGAAAGACCACCTTCGCTGGCGGACTGACCATTTGCAGTACTAGTAGTCCTCTTGGCCATCCCTCTATTGTCGCATGAAGCCTTACGATGGTGCTTCCAATGAATGCATTACCTTCTCCCAACGGCCCTCACGTGGCGTGCATCATGGATGGCAACGGGCGTTGGGCCAAACGGCGTGGATTACCTCGCACTGCTGGGCATACCGCCGGTGAAGAGAATCTCGCAGAAATAGTTCGTATTGCCTCTGCTCGAGGCGTAGCCCATCTCACAGTGTTTGGTTTCTCTACGGAAAATTGGGTGCGTCCAAAGGCCGAAGTACGACACATCCTGTCGCTACACAAGCGTCTTTTTGGACGTATTGAAGAACTCAACGCAAACAATGTTCGCATTAATTGGATCGGTCGACCATTCGATGAACCTGGAGCACGTACGCCAGCCTTTGTACAGCGCGCAATTCGTCAAGCAATAACCGACACCGCTTCAAACACCGGAATGGTGCTTACCGTTGCATTTGATTACGGCAGTCGTGCCGAACTTCTGCGAGCAGCACAACGGAGCATCGCTGAATCAGATCGTGGAGAACCCATTTTGCCTGAAACAGTGCAGTCCAATCTTTACAACCCCGAACTGCCAGATGTTGACTTATTGATCCGAACATCGGGTGAAAGTCGCATATCCAACTTTTTGCTCTGGCAAATCTCCAATGCAAAGGTTTACTTCACGGAACGTTCGTGGCCGGACCTCGACGCATCAGAAATCGATGCAGCAATGGCGCTCATTCGCAAGTGAGTGACAAAGACATCCAGCGCAAAACACTTTCGCTTCTGCATACCGTGACGGCTGCCTTGCCTCAAGCCGAAGAACGCCAGGGCCAAAATGAAATGGCTGTCGCCATCGCTCTCGCGTTAGACACCAAACGTCACCTCATAGTCCAAGCAGGCACGGGTACAGGAAAAACACTTGGTTACCTGGTGCCACTCATCGCATCCGGAAAACGAGTTGTCGTCTCCACCTACACCAAGGCTTTACAAGATCAACTCGCCGCCAATGATCTTCCATTGCTCGCCGAGGTACTGGGCAAAGAACTACAGCGTCACATTTCGTGGGCTGTACTCAAGGGTCGAAGTAACTACATCTGTGCTCAGCGAGTAGACGAAATAGCAAATCCGAAACATACGAAGCTTGACCTCGAGACAACCCCTGCGAAAGTGACTAAAGAGGTTGCGCGACTCACCGAATGGGCTGCGCAAACAGACACAGGTGACCAAGGTGACCTCACTTGGAGTCCGAGCGACCAAGCATGGCGCATGGTGAGTGTTGGGAGCGACGAGTGCCCAGGTGCACAGCGATGTCCTGCAGGTTCGCGTTGTTTTGCCGAACGCGCGCGCGACAAAGCCGCAGATGCCGAGGTCATTGTTGTCAATACGCACATATATGGTCTTCATATCGCGACGGGTGGTGCATTACTTCCAGAACACGAAGTGGTTGTATTCGACGAGGCACATCAGCTCGAAGACGTCATCAGTGCTTCGGTGAGTAGCGAAATTGGTCCTGGTCGCATAAACGCCGTTTCTGCATCAATCCGTGCGATTATTCGCGATGATGCCTTGAGTGGCTCGCTCAACCAGATCGCGAATGATCTCCATTCGCAACTCTCTCCGTATGTCGACAAACGCCTCTCCATGCCGTTGCCTGACGACATCCAGAATGAACTCATCAAGCTGCGACTCAAGGTGGACTCTGCTCTCGAAATGCTGCGTGGCTTGAGCAGCAAGGACGAATCCGTCAAACAAAGGGCTCTGCGCGCGCAAACACTTTCCATGCGACTCATCGATTCCATCGATATCTCTCTCATGGCTTTGAAGGGCCGGGTGGCCTTTGTGAGTGGTTCAAAGGATCGACCTGTGCTCGAAATTGCCCCACTCGACGTAGGCCCATCGTTGATTGAGAACGTATGGAATCAACGCACCGCAATTCTCACTAGCGCAACTATTCCCATTTCTCTCCCAAACAGAATCGGACTCACCGAAGAATCGGTGGACGTCATAGATGTGGGAAGTCCGTTCGACTACGAACAAAGTTTGTTGTATTGCGCAAAGCAATTACCAGAACCCAATAGTCCGCTGCGCGACGAAGCGTTGCATGACGAAATTGAGCGTTTGATAAATGCTGCGGGTGGCCGAACGCTTGCTCTCTTCACCACTTATCGGGCCATGCATCTGGCGGCCGATGAAATGGCAAAGCGCCTTCCCTTTACAATTCTTCGGCAAGACGACCTTCCAAAAATGGCACTCATCAACGCCTTCTCCAAAGATGAGTCAACGTGCCTCTTTGCGACTGCGGGCTTCTTTCAGGGCGTTGATGTACCAGGCCGCACATTAAGTCTCGTCATTATTGACAAGATTCCATTTCCACGACCGGACGAACCATTACTGAGCGCACGACGAGATGTCATCGGTCGCTACTACTTCAACGAAATTGATATCCCACTTGCTGCAACACAACTCGCACAAGCATCAGGTCGTCTGATCCGGTCACAAACAGATCGCGGTGTTGTAGCAATTCTTGATCCTCGTCTTGCAACCAAGGGCTACGGGAAAACTTTGGTAGCGACGCTCCCGCCGATGCCGCGCACTGTCGATCTTGAAGAGGCGGAATCTTTCCTACGCAGCCTTACGTGATGTTGCAAGGTCTTACTTGGCAACAAGTTTGTAACCCATACCATGCACTGTCTGAATAATCGCTGGGTTCATGGGCTGTTCTTCAATCTTTACTCGCAGTCGACGAATATGCGCATCCACCAATCGCGAGTCGCCCAGATATTCGTATCCCCACACTCGTTCGAGTAATTGATCACGCGACATCACCATGCCAGGATGATCGGCAAATTCACAAAGCAAATGAAATTCGGTTTTCGTCAGACTTAATTCGATTCCGTCTTTGTGCACAACGTTGAGATTTCTGTCCAACTCAACTTGACCAAATCGTTGTATCTGGCTTCCAGCAACAGCCAAGCTTGGATCAACAAGTTGTGTACGCCTCAATGCCGCGCGAATCCTCGCCGCCAATTCTTTGGCTACTACTGGTTTGGTCACATAATCATCTGCTCCCGCTTCAAGACCAGCAACCAGATCATGGGTGTCTGTTTGTGCTGTAACCATGATTATTGGAACTATTGAATGCTGGCGTATTTGACGGCACACCTCAAAACCTGAAATATCTGGGAGCCGAAGATCAAGCAACACAAGATCAGGGACGGATTCTGCAAACTTCATGAGTCCATCTGCCCCGTCATGGGCTTCTCGAACCTCATAACCCTCATCTTCAAGTGCGAGACGCAGGGCCGTTCTGATAGCTGTGTCGTCCTCGATAAAAAGCAGCGAATGCATGCAAGCAGTCTGCCCCAAATCGACAAATTGTTACTAAAAACGCACAAAATTCGTGCGTAGCAGTCAAATCACTCCACAACAATAGACCCATCGAACTGGTGGGCGATCATGCTCCCCCTTGATCCCCACCGGTTCGGATCTTCCCTTCTTCCTGCCATGCTTAGAGCATGAACGAGGTCAGGCGCTTTCCAAATCTTTTTGGACTCCGCGGTCGCATGGTGTTGTTCTTCAGTCTCGGCGCATTCGCTGCGGCATTAGCACTCAGCATCGTGACATTCGCAAGTACGCGCTCATATTTGCTCAGTCAACGCAGTGAAGTTGCCAAACGTCAGGCTTTCAATAATGCTCAACTCGTTCGCACGCTCTACGCCGAAAATCCTGCTGACGTAGATCAACTCATTGCAAATATTCGTAGCGAGCGGGGTGGTTACGCAGTGCTTCACTTAGACGCCAGCGATACCGAAAGCGAATATTTCTATGCGCAGGAGCCACTTCGTTTCACTCAATCAAATTTGCCGCAAGAGCTTGTCACAAAAACGCTGCAAGGTGGCACTGGTCGCCAGCGATTCACATTTGATTCCAACCCATATGAAGCCATTGGCGTTTCCATACCTTCCATCAACGCTCAATACTTTGAGGCCTTTCCATTGGCAGACGTTGCAACAACTCTTGGAACAATTCAAACCACACTGCTCATCGGCGTGATTCTGATTACGGTCGCAGCGGCTTTTCTTGGATCAACAACAAGCAAAAATGTATTACGTCCGCTATTACGGGTCACTGGTGCGGCAGATGAAATTGCTACGGGCGGCCTCGACACGCGACTTGAAGTTGAGAAAGACCCCGATCTCGAAAAACTTGTTACCTCGTTTAACGACATGGCAGATGCGGTGCAACAACGCATTGAACGTGAGCAACGCTTTGCAAGTGATGTAAGCCACGAATTGCGATCACCAGTCACTGCGCTTGGAGCGGCTGTCGATGTACTTGTTTCCAAAAGAGAAGAGTTTTCAGATCGCAACAAAGAAGCAATTGACATTTTGGCATCGCAAGTCAAACGCTTTGACCGCACTGTTGTAGATCTTCTTGAACTTTCTCGACTTGATGCAGGTGCCGGTGAAGACAATGTTGACAGTGTTCACCTTGTTGATTTAGTGACACGCATTATGTCAAGACATGGATTTGATCAGGTTGAACTTGTGCAAACGATACCCAAGTTGCAAAACTCGGGTGATTTAGACGATGCCGTAATGCTTGATCGCAGACGTGTTGAACGCATATTGCTTAATTTGCTCGAGAATGCTCGCGACCACGGAGGTGGCGCCACACGAGTATCACTCAGTTGCATAGACAACTATTTTGTACTGAGCGTCGAAGACTCCGGTCAGGGAATTGCACTGAGCGAGCGCAGTCGCATCTTTGAGCGTTTTGCTAGAGGCACGGCTGCACGACTCTCTACCGGCAGTGGACTTGGCTTGGCAATTGTGCAAGAACATGCGCGATCGCTTGGGGGTAATGCGCACGTCGAAAACTCTCCTACAGGTGGTGCAAAATTTGTTGTGACCATTAAACGCACGGTTCCAACGTGGGAATGACTTCAATGAACAAGGCTTTGCGGCATTCAATTTTGTTGATGGCATTTCTTTCTTCATGTGCCGTTCCAAGCAGCGGTTCGTATGAGCAGGTTTCTTCGGCCGACATACCTTTTGGTTTAGACGCTCCTCAGACAACCATTCCGCAGACCACAACAACAGTTTTTGACTCAACCAGCACTGAGTCCCTGCCAATTGCGGTGTCTGAGCCAGTTGATCTCTTTTTCATTTCCAACTCCCGCATCATCAAGGTCCAACGCAATGTTGCAAGCCCGGCCAACCCATCACAAGCGCTGAGTTCTTTAGTTGAAGGACCGAGCACAAGCCCAGAGTTTGTTGGTCTCCGAACCGCACTCCCGACTACATTCACTGCAAAAGTTGACGTGATCCGCGGTGTGGCCCAAGTGGATGCAACTAGGGCGTTTCTAAATTCACTTTCAGGTCTTGATCAAAAACTTGCAATTGCTCAAATTGTTTTGACACTCACAAGCCGACCTGGTGTTGGACAAGTGCTTTTCAGCGTCGAAGGCAAATTCATTTCTGTTCCACGTGGTCGTGGTGATTCGGTCGCAAGTGGCGTCGCCGTCACGTTTGACGATTACGCGTCACTAGTAAATCAGCAATAAACAAGCAAGCGCAGTAGCAACTGCTCATTTCAATTTAATAACCGAGACGCTCCACACGCTCGGGTCGCTGCTGCCAGTTTTTATCAACTACAACTGCTAGTTCCAAAAACGTTCCACTCGGCAATTGACGGCGAACATTGGTACCTACAATTTTGAGCATTGATCCGTTCTTGCCAATGACCATTCCCTTTTGACTTTCACGTTCAACAACTATCTCGCATCGAATTCTCGGCGGTTCATACTCGGTTACGCGCGTTGCAATCGAGTATGGCAATTCTTCGTGTGTATTTTCAAGCAGTTGTTCACGCACCAACTCGGCTATCCACACACTGTCTGGTGTCTCGGAAATCATTTCAACTGGGTACAAAAGTTCACCTTCTGGCATACGCGATGCCAAATATGTGGTGAGCTCCGCAACCCCGTCGCCCGTCTTGGCGCTGATGGGGAAATACTCAGCCGCACCCAGCGAAGAAAGTGCTTGCAATTGCTTGAGAATTTTCGCGGGCTCGGCTCGGTCAATTTTGTTCAAGATCACAACCGCATTTGACATGTCAATGTGACTGCTTACATATTTGTCACCTGTTCCAAAAGTCTGGGTCGCGTCAATCACTAAACACACGACATCAACGTCTTTGGTCGACTCAATTGCAGTGGCATTAACTCGCTCACCAAGCGCACTCACCGCTTTGTGGATACCGGGCGTGTCAACAAAGATCAGTTGTGTTTCTGCGGTTGTTAGAACGCCCCTAATTCGATTTCGTGTGGTCTGAGGCTTGTCGGAAACAATGCTGACCTTCTTGCCACATATCGCATTGAGCAATGTTGACTTTCCAACATTCGGCCGACCAACAAACGAAACAAAACCAGAACGCATGTATTACAGGCTACGAGTAGATGATGTGTCCCCTCGGGTCTTGACGCTGCCATAATGCAAAGATGCAAAATATCGACTTCAAGAAGTGGTTTGACCGAATGCAACCACAAACCCTGCAGATCGCCACTTGGCTGCTCTACTTCGACGGTTTCTTTGCACTGGTCAGCCTGATCGATAAATCGGGTTATATCGGCTACCTGCGATTTCAATACCCTTTCGGCTTCCTGCTCGGACTCATTTCCGTTGCGCTTTACGCTTCCGGCGGACTATTGATGGCCAATGATCTCAAGCTTGGCTACAAACTTGCCGTTCTCGCCGCTGCTGCACCATTTGTGCTTCGGTTTCTTGCCGTTAGTTCGCTAGCCAAGAATTTTGAAACTCAAAGCCCAATCGGATTAACCGACTATTTCACTGGTCGGATTTTCGGTGGTTCGATCATCAGCAGCGCATTCGACATTGCGGTACTCGCATTGCTGTTACACACCCAGTCCCGTGAGCATCAGCGCATCTGGTATCGCTAAACTTTGACCATGACAACAATCATCAAAGACCACGAAGATCTCAAAGCACATGTTGGCCAGCACTTGGGATACAGCGACTACATCACCGTCACCCAGGAACAAGTGCAACTCTTTGCCGACGCAACGGGTGATCACCAGTGGATTCATCTCGACGTTGAGAAGGCTAAGTCCGGTCCATTCGGTCAAACCATCGCCCACGGATACCTCACACTGTCACTTGCACCTGTGTTGATGGCGGGTATTTGGCGGCATGAAGGCACCAAGATGGGTGTCAACTATGGCGCAAACAAAATTCGCTTTATGTCTCCAGTGCCCGTTGGTTCAAAAATTCGTGCTGGCGCCAAGCTCATGCAAGTAGACGACATTGCTGGTGGCGCTCAAGTTTATGTAGAAACCACTTTCGAAGTTGAAGGTGCAACTAAGCCATCTTGTGTTGCAGAACTCATCTTCCGTTATTACTACTAGTAGTTAGCGGTATTTCGCCATGATCTTGGCGAACTCGTCCATCGTGTGTGTACTTGGATAGTCAACGCACCAAGGGATAAAGCCAGTGCATCCAGCTTTGATGTACTGGTCAATCTTTTCGGCCACTTGTTCTGGCGTGCCAACGATGTTTGCTTTTTGCCACGTATCAAATTGGTCTCCTCGACCACTTGCGATTTGAAACTCACGACACTCTTGCTCAGTGTCACGAATAAGAATTTCCCCAGAGATTGTTTTGCCAATCTCATCGGCATCCCTGCCGACGCTCAAACAATGGCCTTTCAGAATTTCAACCTTGCGCGCGAAGTCTTCAGGAGAACCGCCAAAGTTTGAGTAATCAGCATGCTGTGCGACAACTCGCAATGTCAACTGTTCGCCACCTCCACCGATCCAGATTGGTGGATGCGGATTTTGCAACGGCTTTGGATCACAATTTGCGCGAGATGTTTGGTAGTACTTGCCCTCATAGGTTGCTTCTTCCTGTGACCACATCATCTTCACGATCTCGACAGTTTCGCGCAACATGCCGATTCGATCCTTCGGTACAGGAAACTGATACCCATAACTTCTAAATTCATTTTCATACCAACCTGCACCGATTCCCCAGTCCAAACGGCCACCGGAAATGACATCAAGAGTTGACGTGATTTTTGCGAGCAACGCTGGCGGCCGATAAAGCGCACATCCCACCATCTGTCCCAGTCGAATCTTGGTGGTTAATTGGCTAATGGCGGCCATCACAGTCCAACACTCAAACACGGCCTCGTGAGCTGGGCGTGGGACGTTATGGAAGTGGTCGTATACCCAAATCGAATCAAAGCCGAGCTTTTCAGCACGCAATGCAATATCCACTGATGCCTGCCACTTTTCGGCCGCTGTTGGAATTTTCACCAATTCCATTTTCCAACCCTGAGGAATGAAGACCCCAAACGTAATGTATTGCTTTGTCATAATGGCAAATCCCCAGTGGCTTTCTTTGTTGAACCGTGATCTTTATAGGCTGCGATAGTGCGCTGCGCGATTCGCATTTGATGGATCTCATCTGCTCCGTCAGCGAAACGACTCCAACGTGCCTGTTGCAACATTCCAGCAAGAGGTGTATCGGTTGAGTACCCCAATGCACCATGAACTTGGATGGCGCGATCAACAATGCGCCACAAGCTGTTTGCTACAAAGTGCTTGGCCATTGATACTTCGCTCGTGAATTCGAGACCATGTTCAATCTTGTACGCGGCGTGCAACACCATCAGTTTGCATTGGTATAGCTCCATTGCTGAGTCAGCGATCAGCCATTGAATTCCCTGCTTCTCCGCCAAAATCGAACCGTGCGAATATCTGTCAAGCGAACGCGCAACCATCATGTCAAGAGCAGTTTCCGCTTGTCCGATCCATCGCATGCAGTGTGCGAGTCGTGCTGGTCCAAGTCGATATTGGCCGAGCAAGTGACCTTGTCCGCGACCACCGAGCATGCTGCTTGCAGGCACTCGCAAATCTTCGATCAAAATTTCGCAGTGATTGTGACCACCAGACATTGTTTCAACGTCGCGAACTATATTCCATCCTTCACTCGGGATGTCAACGATGAAACATGAGTTTGCAGCCTGAGGAAGATCTGGATCTTCTTCGGTACGAGCAACAAGCAACGCAAACTGAGCGCCACGTGCTCCAGAAATAAACCACTTGTGCCCATTGATAACCCATTCGTCACCATCTTGATATGCAAAGGTTTTGATAAGTGTCGGATCGCTACCTGCGACCTCTGGTTCGGTCATCGCAAAGCACGAGCGTGCCGTGCCTTCGCACAACGGGCGTAAATATTTCTCTTTCTGTTCAGGTGTTGCCCAATGCAACAGCGTGTGTTGATTGCCTTCGTCAGGCGCCTGCGCATTGAGCACGAATGGTCCGATGCTGACCTTGGCTGCCTCAGCCGAAACAGCAGCCATTGCAGTTGGCCCAAGACCCATACCGCCCCATTCCACAGGCATATGCGGCAGCCAAAGATTCCAATCTTCACGAGCTATCTTGCGCAATTTCACAATTGTCTTGACTACCTGTGAACGATCATGCTGATCGATGGCATCCCATTGTGGCCGCACCACGGTGTCCATGAATTCGCGCACCTGCATACGCACTTTTTCGACTTCAGGCGGGAAGGAGAAATCAATCATCTTGTAAGTTTGCCCGATCAAGTCACATTGCCACGAGTCGGCTTCTGGTCGTAGCCTGAACACCGTGAACAACGCTTGGGATTCGGTCGACTTGCCGCAGGGCCAAGCCAAAGTTCACGCCGTTCGCAGCATGTTTGATGCAATTGCTCCGCGCTACGACCTCGTTAATCGCATCATGACCTTTCGCCTCGATGTGCGCTGGAGACGCAAGGCCATTCGCAGCCTCGGGTTGCCGGCCAACAGCGTCATCCTCGATTTGGCAAGCGGTACTGGCGACATGTGTATCGACCTCCGAAAGGCTGGTTATCAGCCTCTCTCGATGGATTTGTCACTGGGAATGCTGATCGCAGACCGCAGTAATGCCCCTCGCACACAAACCGACATTTTGCAATTGCCTTGCGCAAGTAAATCCGTAGATGGGGTGACTTGCGGTTTTGCTTTGCGCAACTTGCTCGATCTCAATACATTTTTCGCAGAACTCTCTCGTGTTACAAAACCTGGCGGTCGTATTGCTTTGCTAGACGTTGGCATTCCGACCAACCCATTCATCAAATGGGGCAACAGCATCTACTTTGGCAAGATCGTTCCTCGTATCGGTGGATTGCTCTCCAATAGGGCTGCATACAACTACTTACCAAAGAGTGTCGCGTACCTTCCCTCACCTACCGCAATGGTGGAGATGCTGGAGCAAAACGAATTTACCTCTGTTGAACACCGACAACTCTCTGGTGGTCTCACACAATTGCTGCTCGCGACAAAGGCTTAACGATGCGCGCTACCACGCGTCTGCTTTCCGAAGTTTCCTCGAGATACACAATCGATCAAATTGATCTCACTTCCTTCGCTGGATCAGAAGGCATGCTCTTTGTTCGAAACGGAATTGGCTTAGCAACTTGCGGCATTGCATCACGAGTTGCCTCCCGTGACGCAAAGGACTTTTTAGCATCGATTCAAATTGATGATTCTGTCAAAGCCCCAGGCACTGGACCCATACTTATTGGATCAATTCCATTTGACTCACGCGAGCCACACGAATTTGTACTTCCAAAAATTTTGGTAAACAAGTCCGCCGACGGTCGATGCTGGGTCACAGCGGTCGATATCGAGGGGCTCGAACTTACACGCGTATTTGAATCACATGTCAGCCAAGCTCTGGCTGCCACCTCAAGCGCAACTTCATCGTCATACACCGTGACGCCCGGAGTTGACATAGATACATATCTTCAGGCAGTAACTGCTGCACGAGACGCTGTGCGTAGCGGCGCTATCACCAAGGCGGTCATCGCGCGTGATGTAATTGTTACAAGCACTAATCCAATCGACATACGCGCAGTCTTGCTTCGTCTTCGTAATTCCTTTGGTTCTAGTTACCAATTTTCCATAGCTGGATTCGTTGGTGCATCGCCCGAATTGCTCGTTTCTATCCTTGATGGAGAAGTGTCTAGCCATCCTTTGGCCGGTACAGCACCACGAACAGGTGATCCCACTACCGACTCCGAGATCGCGACAGCGCTTCTCTCGTCAACGAAAAATCAAATCGAGCATCGGATTGTCATCGATGCGGTCCATGACACATTGCTGCCATGGTGCTCGTACCTCGACTGGGAACCAGAGGCAAGCATCGTCGCTGTCGCAAACGTGCAGCATTTGGGAACGCACATGTCGGGACAACTTTCTGAACCGTTTCTCCACACACTCGATGCCGTATATGCGCTCTCGCCCACACCTGCACTTGGTGGTTTCCCTCGCGACAAAGCACTACAACTGATTTCAGATGTTGAAGGTATGTCTCGCGGGCGTTATGGCGGAGCAGTTGGTTGGTTCGACTCTCAAGGCAATGGCGTTTGGGCGGTCGCTATTCGATGCGCAGAGTATTCGAATAACAATTTGACTGCGCGCTTGTTTGCTGGTGGCGGGATAGTTGCCGACAGCGATCCGCTTTCAGAACTTGCGGAAACCCAGGCAAAATTACAAGCAATGCTTGCTGCAATTATTCGGCCCTGAGAGCCCGAGCAACAGCGGCGTAGATGGCGTCGTGATCCGTCACATTTTTCCGACGATCGGTATTCACAACGATCACGCGTGATCCCTGTAGTGCGACCGCATCTTTCAGTTGGGCGACGGTTTTCACCGTTACGCACGGTATTCCGTGACCTTCGACCAATTTTCCGAAATCAACGTTGTGTGGCGTGCCAAATAACTGCTCAAACCTGTCCGGATCCAAGGTTGAAGCCTGAGACAGAAAGCTAAAAATGCCCCCACCCTGATTATCGACAAGCACAATCTTTAAGTCAATCCTGCGTTGCATCAAATTGAGCAGACCATTTGTGTCGTGCAACAACGCAATATCGCCAATCAATAGCGCCGTCACTTGCCCGCTTTCGGCAGCGACTCCGACAGCCGTCGACACGACACCATCAATGCCATTAACGCCGCGATTCGACAACACTCGCACGCCCACTCGTGGCGCACTGAACCATTCCACATCCCGCACTGGCATGCTCGAAGACACCACAAGATTTGAGTCATTCGGCAACGCTTCGACAAGAGTTCGCGCAACCAATGGCTCAGTGAGTTCGCTTGAATCATTCCACAGTGAAGCAAGTGTTGATTCGCAAATTGTTTGTAACCGTGTCCAGTCCGTCAACCATGAGGTTGCAGGCTTCGGATCTACTAATGCATTGAGGCTTGTACAGACGTGCGATGTGCGTGCCACTACGTACTCGCTGACAATTCTGTCTGGATCAGTGAGTTGCAATGTGTCGCTCACTGCCAAATACGCACACTTATTCTCACGAAGCCAAGTATTCACCACCTTCGAAACTGGAGGTTCACCGAAACGCAAGACCACTTGCGGAGTAAACGCCTTGGCAACGTGTGGATCTCGCAACAAAATATCTGCATTACTTACAACTGTTGCACCATAAGCATCATCAATACCTACCCGACAGCCACTGCGACTGTCAGCGAAGATCGGCCACTGCAAGCGATGCGCGAGTTCGAGAACCAATTGCGGATCATCGATGCCATTGCCCGCGACGATGATTCCCTTCTCCAACACGCATACTGCAGATAACTTTTGCAACAGGCCATTTGAAATTGAATCCGCCTCATCGTTTGCATATTCGATTTGCGCATCAATCAAGGCTGGCAATGCCTCAGCCACGCCAACGAGTGGTTCTCTGAACGGCAAGTTGAGATGCACTGGCCCAGCATCGGCTTGCACAGATGCACCCAACACCTCTTGAGCCAACTGGCGCCAGTTGCCCCTCTCTGCATCGTCGGCAACGCCCGCATCAACGAAGAGTCGTGTAGACGCCCCATACAAATTCTGTTGATCAATTGTTTGATCTGCTCCTACACCCTGCAGCTCGGGCGGTCGATCAGCGGTGCACACCAACATCGGCACTGATGCATAATGTCCTTCAACTACTGCCGCATGAAACTCAACTGCTGCAGTACCAGACGTGCACAACAAAATCGCTGGCATCGGTTTGCTGCTTTTGCTCGACAATCCAATACCTAGACACGCGAATGCTGCTGAACGCTCGTCGTGGAAAATATGTAGCTTCAGTTCGCTTCGAGCCGCAATTGCCAATGCCATCGGGGTGCTTCTCGAACCAGGTGCCACCACCGCATGCTGCACACCGCAACGAATCCACTCATCCACGAGCGTGGCGCAAAAGGTCGCTGTGATTGCAGAACTACTCGTCATCCCCTCTATCGTGGCACCTATGCGCGTTGAAATCTTCTCCGACGTTGTCTGCCCCTGGTGCTACATCGGGAAACGCAGGCTGGACACGGCCGTTGCCAACCTACGGGCACGCGGGGTTGCGGTTGATCTCGATATCTCCTACAAGCCTTATCAATTGGACCCCACAGCCCCTATCGGCCAGTCAGTGCCTGTATCCGAGGCCTATGCAAAGAAGTTTGGTGGTGCCGAAAAGGCACAACAGATCCTTGCGCATGTGACAAACATCGCCCTTCAAGACGGCATTGTCTTCAACATGGACATCGCTCTGCGCGCGAATACTCTCATGTCCCATCGACTTCTCGTCATGGCACTGCGCGACTACGGGAACGAAATACAAGCCAAACTCAAAGAGCGCATCATGCAGTCGTATTTCACCGATGGTGATGACATCGCTGATATCGATGTACTTTCAACTTGCGCATCAGATGCCGGTATATCACGAGAGAGAGCAACACAATTTTTGCTCAGTGACGAGTGCGTTGCAGATGTTCAAGATTCACTACTGATGGCTGCAGAAAATGGAATTACCGCTGTTCCAACATTTATCTTCAATGATCAGTGGTCGGTCCCCGGTGCACAAGATGTGGAGATGTTTGAACGAGTAATTCAACGCCTCAGCGAACGCGCAGAACAATGAAACTTACATACGATCAAATGGGCAACCAAAGCGCTGCACAAGCAATTACATTTCTGCATGGCTTCACACAAACTCGTCGTTCGATGCATGGCTTGATCAAAGAAATGACTGATCTGTCCACACTTTTTTCGGCAATAACTGTTGATGCCCCGCTACACGGAGAGTCACAACACATTGAAACCGATGTGGCCGGATCAGCAGACGCACTAGTTGACACGTGTGGGTCTTCGATCTACCTCGGCTACAGCATGGGCGCACGTATCTGCCTTCACGCCGCACTTCAACACCCAACCAAAGTCAAAGGTCTCGTCTTAATTAGCGGTACTGCTGGCATCATCGACCCAACACAACGACAGCATCGGCAGGATGCAGACAACGAACTAGCCAGTCACATCGAACTAGTCGGCACTCAACAGTTCATTTCCGAATGGCTTGAGAAGCCCATGTTTGCATTACTACCCAACAATCCACAAGACATCGAACAGCGCTGCACCAATACTGCGACATCGCTTGCAACGAGTTTGCGTCTGTGTGGAACTGGCACTCAACAAAGTTTGTGGGACGCATTATCGACACTAGCCATGCCAGTGCTTCTGATTGCAGGAGCACACGATGAGGCGTTTTGTCAACACGCTCGACGCATGCAGGAACTCATAGGTTCGAACGCAACAGTTCGCATAGTTCAAGATGCAGGTCATAGCGTCCATCTTGAACAACCCCAAACAACTGCACGCATCGTTTGTGACTGGCTCTCAACCTTTTAGAGCAGTAGTCCTAATGACAGCAATAATCCAGTTGCCATTTGTGTTTTTCCGGTGGTGGCCAAAACTGCAATAAGTTCGCGCCCGTTCGCGCCACTTCGCACAGTCCTAATTGCAGGTACTGCAACTGCGATCCCGAGTAGTCCAACGATTGATCCGCGTCGAGACACCGCACAGAGCACGATGGCGACACCGCATGCCAAAAATAACAGGTTGTACAAAGACCGTGTCTTTTTGTCACCTAGTCGCACAGCCAGAGTAACTTTGCCAACTTCGGTGTCACCAGGTATGTCTCGCAAATTATTTATGACGAGCAGCGCTACTGCCAAACAGCCAACGGCTACCGACGCGTAAACACACAGCAGCGTGATGTGCTGAGTAACAGCAAACATCGTTCCGCATGTTGCAACCAATCCGAAAAACACAAATACAAAAAGTTCGCCAAGCCCCATGTAGCCATAAGGTTTCGGACCCCCCGTATAGAGCCATCCTGCGCCAATGCATGCCGCGCCTATAACAACAAGCCACAACGAAGTTGCAAGTGCGATGATCAAACCAACCACCGCGGCTATACCAAAAGCAATAAACGCAGCCCCCTTCACGGCATTCGGCGACACAAGACCCGAGCCAACTAAACGCAACGGCCCAACTCTCTTTTCATCAGTGCCTCGCACGCCATCCGAATAGTCGTTTGCATAGTTCACACCCACCTGCAAAGCAAGACTGACCACTAGTGACAACAATGCAAATGTCCATCGTTTGGTGCCGGCACCTTCAAAAGCTCCTGCGCACGCACTGCCCACCATCACGGGCATGATCGCCGCCGGAAGTGTGCGCAAACGGGCTCCGAGGATCCATAACTGCACACCAGTTGGTTGCGAAGTTGTCATGACTCCAGTGTTCCATGCCCGCCGCCAGCAACGGATGACCCTCAAGCAATCGCCCTATCCTGTTGTAATGGCTCGCCTCATTGCCCTCGACATGCCTGCCAGCAAAACTTTTGTTGATCTCGTGCAACGCGTGTGGTCCAATGGCGACGCCGTTTTGCCCATTGATCAACGTCTTCCACATACAGGCAAGCAGATGCTTCTAGACGCGATGAACCCATCCGAGGTCATCGATGCCAGTTTCAATAGTTCACCATTGTCAAACGGACGTCCGATGCAAGACGGTGAGGCCCTCGTCATCGCGTCCAGTGGCTCAACTGGATCGCCAAAGGGCATCATTCACACTCATTCATCTGTACTTGCTGGCGCACAAGCAAGTGCATCTCGCCTTCAACTCACCGCAAGTGATCATTGGTTGGTTTGCATACCTGTTTCCCACGTTGGTGGATTCTCAGTCATATCTCGCGCCATGCATACAGGGGCTGCACTCTCGCTTCACCCGAACTTTGATGTAACGGCAGTGCGACAAGCAGCAGAAAATGGTGCGACCCATACTTCACTAGTTGCAACTGCGCTTTCACGCATTGACACTTCCCTATTTAAAACCATCCTTCTTGGCGGAAGTAGCGCTCCTGCCAATTTGCCAAACAACGTCATAACGACGTATGGCATGACAGAAACTGGCGGTGGCGTGGTTTACAACGGTGAGCCGCTAAGCAATGTCGAAATCAAGATTGAGGAAGGCGAAATATACCTGCGCTGCCCAATGCTGACGTGCGGTTATCGCAATGATCAAACCCTCTCACTAAATGACGGTTGGTACGCGACCGGCGACATGGGTGAAATCAATAACGGAAAACTTTCTGTTCATGGCCGAAAGACCGACATGATCATTACTGGTGGCGAGAATGTGTGGCCTTCAGCAGTCGAGGCTTCGCTCTCTTCGCACCCAATGATTAACCAAGTTGTTGTGCGCGGCACTCCAGACACCAATTGGGGTCAACGAGTTGTCGCCTATGTAGTCCTCAATGGTTCGTTAAATACTTCGGAAGAATCGTTATTGTCCAATCTGCGCGAACATGTCAAACACACACTGCCTGCTTTTTGCGCACCGCAAAAACTGATTGTGCTCGACCAGATACCCCTCACGAGTCTCGGCAAAGTTGACGCGCAAGCGTTACCCTCTGCTTAATGTCGCGCACATCAGAACGTTTGCCGGCCAACTATTGGCGCCAATTTTTTGCGACTTCTATCTCAAATGTGGGCGACGGAATGGAGCATGCTGCGGCCCCGCTATTGGCACTCTCACTCACAAATGATCCCCGTCTCATCGCAGGTGTCTCGTTTGCTACTGGTTTGCCTTGGTTGGTACTCACACTTCCTGCAGGCGTTTACATTGACAGGTTTAATCGAAAGCACTTGATGGTCGCCGTGAATGCAATACGAACTGTGTTGTATTCGATCATTGCCTATAGCGCTTGGCAGGGCTCGCTCACCATTTGGTCGTTCATGATCATTCTGCTTGGGGTCGGCTGTTGCGAAGTAATTTTTGATATGTCTGCACAGGCATTTCTTCCCGCAATTGTTCCTCCTGAATTACTCGAAAAGGCAAATGGTCGTCTCTACACAGCAGAAGTGATCGCCAATAGTTTTGTCGGACTTCCGCTCGGAGCTTGGGCATTCGTCGCCGCAATTGGTGTTCCATTTGGTGCCAACGCGGCATCATTCGCCTTGGCTGCAGTACTGGTTTCGACCATCAAGTTGCCATCAAAAGAAATTCCTGCCGCACCAGTGCAACGACAATCATTCAAAAATGACTTGGCTGAAGGTATCAAATGGCTCTGGGCAAACAAACTCGTTCGCACACTTGCAATCATGCTTGGCATCACCAACATGGCAACGATGTTTGGTGACGCAATATTTGTGAAATACGCGGCCGACGAACTTGGCGTAACTGGTCGTGGTTACGGGTTGCTTCTGTCCTTAATGGCTATCGGTTCAATTGTCGGAGGGTTCGTTGGAGACCGCATCGCCAAGCGTCTGGGTGCACCACTCGCGATGGTCGCGTCGTTCGCAGTCTTCAGCACAGTAGGACTCATTTACTACTTCATGCCATACATTTGGTCCGTCGCAATTGCTGTTGCGGTAATGGGGCTCGCTGGAACAACATGGAATATTGTCACCGTCTCACTTCGTCAGCGAATCATCCCACCAGAGCTTTTCGGACGCGTCAACAGCGTCTATCGACTTATCGGAACTGGTTCGATTTCGCTTGGCGCACTCATTGGTGGACAAATTGCCTACATTAACGGGCTACGTTCGCCGTATCTCGCATCGGTTCTCGTTGGATGTATTGCCCTCGTCGTCGGAGGATCAATTCTCTATCGTTTAGCGAGCAACTACATTCCGCCAGCAGAGACTCCCGCGCCACCGTCAATCAAATAGGTTTCACCCGTCATCCAACTCGCAAGATCGGAGGCCAAGAAGGTTGCGAGGTTTGCAATGTCTTGTGGCACTCCCAGACGTTTTGTGGGTAATCGCTTCGCAAGTGCATCGCCAAAGTTATCAACCAGCATTTGTGCAAAATCTGTTTGCACTAATCCCGGTGCAATACCGACAACCCGAGTGAGGCCCAATTCGCCAGCGAGTTGTTTGGTCAAGTGAATGAGAGCAGCCTTTGTCAGGTTGTACACACCGAGATTGCCTTCTGCGCGTAAACCACCAACAGAAGCAATGTTGATGATCACACCTGGGTGATCAATCATCCAGGCCTCCCAAACTGCCTGACACCAAAACAATGGCCCACGCAGGTTGACCTGAAATGTTTTGTCATATCGCGCAGCGTCAATACCCAAAGTTGGTCCCGCATAGGGGTTAGTAGCTGCATTGTTAACGAAGATGTCAATCTTGCCGAATCTCGCAATTGTGGCCGCGACACACGCCTGCGCTGTGTCAATATCCCCTGCGTTGCCCACAAAAATATCTGTGTCTCCACCAATCTCGTTGGCCGCAGACCTCAGTGAGTCTTCCTTGCGTGACATCAACATCGCCTTGGCGCCAGCTTCAACGTATGACTTCGCAATTGCTTTGCCGATACCGCGCGATGCCCCAGTAACTAATGCAACTTTGTCATTCAGCGAAATTTCCATATCGGCGACAATAGCCGTCATTCAGTAACAGTGCTGACACGCACTTTCTGAATTCGTCGTCCGTCCAACTCCTCTGTTGAAAACTTCCAGCCTTGGTGCTCTACAGAGTCACCGATCGCAGGCACTCGACCGAGCATTCCAAAGATAAACCCGCCTATTGTGTCGTACTCGTTTTCAGGAATCTTCGTCGAGATCTCATCGTTGAGTCGACCGATCGGCATCGACCCATCTACAAGCAGATCACCATTGGGCAAAACCCTGAGAGAATCATCTTCGTCATCATGTTCATCGACAATTTCGCCAACTAATTCTTCT
>JBIKID010000076.1:0-7557 GCA_044361815.1 Ilumatobacteraceae bacterium
CCAGCGAATCGGCTTCTTGCCACTCTTGGCGCAATGCACGCTCGTGGGCAATCTGAGCAAGCACAACTGCTGTCGGCAATGCGGCCATCTCATCTGCAAATTCAAAGCTTGGCAAAACTCCTGCCACCACCAACTCAATTTCGTTGCGATAACGCAGCGCCCCATTGCCCACAAAAAGTGTTGACTGACCACGATCAATTGTTTGCAATGCACACTCTTCTACCGTGCTTGCTTGGGGCGTTGTTACCTGGCGCAACTTTCCGTCGATATACCGATACAACGACCAATACACCTCACCTCGCCGCGCATCGATCACGCATGCAATCACATCATCGGTTTCCCCGACTGCGGTTGCCAAAATATCCAAACTTGTTGCACCAATGATCGGCACGTCAAGTACTTGAGCAATTGCTTTTGCCGATGCAATACCAACACGCATTCCGGTAAACAAACCTGGGCCGATGTCAACGGCAACTGCGCCAACATCGCCAAACGAAACCCCGGCTTGCTTGCGCACAAAGTCGATCATTGTCGTCAACACCTCTGCGTGTTGTTTTTCACTGCGCATCTCACTCGATGCCAACACTCGAGTGCCATCGGACATTGCGACACTCACCCCATCGGTTGCGGTATCAATTGATAAAATAATCATGAAGTTGCCCAAGTGTCCAACGAATAGCGCAGTTTGTCCCAGCGTGTTTCCCATTGCATGCCACGCCAGTCAATATCAATTTGGCGAACAGTAACCGAATCTTGCGTGTCGGCATTTTCGTTAGCCGCCAACTTCACGATGAGACCGGTGCCGAGCGCATCGCCCACAACATCGCCCCACTCCACCAACATCACCCCGCCGGCTTCTTGAAGTTCGGTTAAACCTAAGTCATCCAATTCGCCTGTGCGCTCAAGTCTGTAGAGGTCGGCATGATGCAACTTCAAGCGGCCACCTGCATAGTTGTGCAACAAATTAAATGTTGGTGACGTCACAGGCTCTGTTATTCCAAGAGCATGCGCAAAATGCTGACTAAATGTGGTCTTACCGCTTCCCATTTCACCAATCAAGACGATCATGTCACCTGCACGCACAAGCATCGCAATTGCTGACGCGATTTCTCGAGTGTCGTCGGTGCTATGTGCGGTGAGTCGAATCATGGGAAGTTGAACGATTTAGCGTAGGTAGTTGCGTGGCACTCTTGCACTGATACCGCACACAATCTCGTAACCAATCGTTCCCAATTGGCGCGCCCAATCGTTGGCCGTGACCTGAAGGTCGCCTTGTTGGCCAATAAGCACGGCTTCATCGCCTATTTGTACATCGTCGCTTTCGCAATTGATCATCACTTGGTCCATCGTGATCACACCTGCGAATGAACGTCGTTTACCACCGATGAGTACTTCGCCCGTTGTCCACAAACCGCGCGGTAATCCGTCGGCATACCCAATCGGCAGTGTCACGATGCACGAACGCTGCTTTAGTGCACGATGTAGGCCATACGAAACTGCTTCGCCAGCGTCAAGCCACTGCACGTGAGAAACGCGCGCCTTCAGCGACATCACGGGCTGCAATTCTTCACCTTTTGAAACACCAAACGAATTGTTTTGCGCGTCTGCAGCAATTCCATACATAGCAATGCCAACACGGGTCATCGTTGGTACATGTTTCATCTGGCCGGCATTGCCCATGTGATTCATGGTCGCAGATGAGTTGGCGATATGAATTCGACTTGGCAAAAGCCCAATGAGTTTCAATTCGTCGCACACCTGATCAAACTCGGCAATTTGCCGCGCTGTTGCCTCATGGTCAACAACATCGGCGGTTGCGAGGTGGGTGAATATTCCGTCCAATTGCATCCATGTTTGTGTCGCAATGAGTTGCGCCATCTCGACGGCCTGTCTTGGCCCAGTGCCAACGCGGTGCATGCCAGTGTCAACCTTGAGGTGTGCAGCACTCACGATGCCGAGTTGTGTGGCAACGCTTGCATAATGCTTAATCGTGGCTTTGTTGTACAGCGTTGCGATAAGCCCGTACTTGATCATGTCTTCATGTTGTTGTGGCGGTTGCTCGCTCATCACCAAAATTGGCGCACTCACACCAGCTTGTCGCAGTGCTATTGCTTCATCGGCAAGCGCAACACATAAGCCACTGGCACCACTCTCGAGTGCGGTTGTTGCACACTGCAACGCACCGTGTCCATAAGCATTGGCTTTCACTACAGCCCACACTTCGCTTGGTGCCGACTCGCTTGCCAATACGCGCACGTTGTGCGCCAATGCACTCAAATTGATGTCGGCCCAAGCCCATCGTTGCGTCATATTTGTACTGTCAGTCTCATGCTGCAGCGACCACTGCAATCGCAAGCTGTGCGGTATGCGACAACGAAACATGCCACTGCGAAATGCCTTTTTCAACCGCAAGTTTGAGCGCCCTCCCAGTAACTCGCAACATCGGTTGACCACTTGCTTGGCGCTCGATCGACACATCGTGCATGTCAAAAGCTCCAAGGCCAACGCCCAGCACTTTCATCGTTGCCTCACGCGCCGCAAACCTGGCGGCAAGGCTCGGCGCATCATCGTTTTTGCCGCTCAAGCCATGCAACTCATCTGCAGTAAATACTCGCGTTCGAAAATTTGGCGTGCGATCGAGTGCACGGCGAAATCGATCGATATCTACAGCGTCAATTCCAATGCCAAGCATGGCGCTCTAGTTTCCCGTTGTCGGCGTGCGCCAGTGGTCTGCAGTCTCAGTAATCGGCGAGATCAACAAATCGGCCACCGACACTTCGGCAAGACGATCTTCCCTAAATGATCCTTCAGTTTCTGTTACCCAGTCGACCAAGCGATTAAAGCGGTCGTCGTATCCTTGCAACACCGTGCGCATTACAGCAGCCGGCAAACGATCGTGAAACAACACGTGCAACAACGTGATGCCTGTGGTGAGTGATCCTTTTGTTTCGGGCACAAAAATCACGGTGCGGTCATCGCGTCTGCCGCGCGCAACTAACACATTGCGGTCGCTCGCTACGCGGTGCTTGGTGCCCACCAGATTGCTATTGCGATCCACTCGCGACGCAAGTTCACGCGCAATTCCCCCTCGGTCAACCACACTGATCGTTGCGCCATTGCCCTCAACATCGCCTTCAATGCTGTAACGAGTAAAGCCAACAACACTTGCGACTGCAGCATCCAGGTCGGCAATGACCTTGAGGGTCTTGTACGACAACCTGTCGCGCGCAACTCCAGCGTTGAGCACTGCTTGTACAAGTGCTCGATCGAGCAGTCCTTCGTCGCTGCGCGAAATACCAACAGTGACAGTTTTTGCTTGGTGCTTGATTGCATCAACTGGTCGAGTGAGTTCGTCAATCGAGCGCGTGAGCGAACTCGTTAAGTCATCAAGCAATGCCTCGGGAGAACTGATCTTGCCGGTGTTGTTTTGGAATGATTGCAGCGGGTCGCTGGCCATCACATCACGCAACATCGTCACGACTCGCACCGCGGTCGAAGGCTCTAAGTTTCCGTCGTAGTCGCCAGTCGTGAGTGCATCAAAGAACCTCGTTGCTGGCACGCCAATCTCTGCGCGCACTTTGACCAGGAGTTCGCTGCCAATTCCGCCGCGCTCAACTGCGTGCTCCACCACTTCGCGACAAGCCCGCAGTGGTCGTGCGAGGGCATCGATAGCAAGGGCAGCTTCGTAACCAAAAATGTGACCCACCATCACGCTCAAGATAAACGCGACGCTCGGGTCTACTTGTGGCACCGAGATCACTGCTGCTGCAGCATCAAATCGCTGTTCCCCTTGCGTTGCCACCACAATTGGCAAAGCCTTATGTGCCCGGAAGATCGCAATTTCTTTTGCAACGTCGGCAGCAGTGCCATCCGACAAACCCGCAGCGCAAACAAAAATCAGCGGCTCACATGACAAGTCAATGTGCTTCTTGTCTTCGGTGATGTCACAAGCAATCGATTTGTACGACAACTCCGACAACTTGATGCGCACTTCCTCGGCAGCGACTGCGTTAAAACCGTTACCAACAACTGTCCAGTATCGACGAGCTGGCGCAAACTGACGTGCGGCCTGAGCGATTTGTGGGCGCATCTCAAGCACGCGGTTCATTGCATCTGGCACGGTGCGAAGTGCGGTCAGTAGTTGATGTCGAGCCGCATCGGTGCCCGACCCAAGAGCACTCGACAAAGCACACGCCAGCAATGCTCCGGCAGAAACTTGCGAGTAAAACGCCTTGGTGCTCGCAACGCTCATTTCTACGTCGCGCCCATCTGATGTGTACAACACGCCATCAGCTTTCGCTGCCAATTCGCTGCCCCTGCGGTTAACAATGGCAAGCACACAAGCTCCGCGCGAACGCGCCAGGTCAACCGTGCGGTTGGTGTCAGTCGTCGTTCCACTTTGGCTAATCGCAATCACCAGCGTGTCAGACATGTCGAGTTGCAATTGAAACCCAGACAATTCAGTTGCTGGCAACGCATCTACTTGCACTCGATGGTCAACGAGCGTGCGCAACAACTGCACCAAACTGCGACCAGCTATTGCTGCTGTGCCCTGCCCGATTACTCGGATGCGTGCAATCTTGCCGGCCGCCAATACATCAATCACATGCTGTGGCACTACAGATGTATCGAGCGACGCAAACAGATTTCCATCTTGTTCGCCAATCTTGCCGCGCAATGTCTTGCGAAAGCTTGCTGGTGCTTCGCCTATTTCTTTTGCTAAGAAATGCTTGTGCTCACCGCGATCAATGTCGCGCGTGGTCACCTCGGCTATTGCAACACTTGATTGGTTCAACCCCAAATCGGTGCCGTCGTAGGCAAGCATTGACATGCCGCCAACTGTGCCGGCGCTATCGCCGTCGAGCACGATTACTTGGCCGCGACTTGACGGATTACTTGGGTCGCTCAGAGCCTCGCCATCCATTCGCACATAGCTCAGCGTTTCTTCAACGACACCATATGGCTCACTCGCAACGATAAAACGATCTTCGGCAATGCCGACATATAAACCTTGTCCGCTGCCGCGGAGCGCTAGCAACACTTTGTTTGGTTCGTCGGCACTAGAAGTTGCAATTGCTACCGAACCATCAAACTCGCCAACTGTTTGCCTAAATGCACTCACCAAATCTGCGCCAGCCGCATTCTTTCGGGCAACAACAGTGGGAATTACTTTCGCATCGGTCGTAATTGGCTCAGCAATCTTGAGCCCATTGCGCACTTTGATATCTGCGTGGTTATCGACATCACCATTGAGTGCAGAAACCAAATATGGCATTGCAGCATCTACTTCAATTTCTTCACTGTTAACCGGATGCGCATTTGCTTCAGAAATAATGCCGACACTCGCCCATCTTGTATGTCCCAAGACTGACAATCTTGCACCGGGCTGGCTCACCAACAAACGAAGTAGTGCGTCACCAGCAACTGCTTGTCGCATCGCACGCGTGTTGTCGCCGAGCTCGCCAATTTCGGCAGCTGCTTTGTACACAAACGACCAAGCTCTCGCGCCTGCATCTGCACCCGCACCTATGCGCACGGAGCCAGACGTAAACAAATTGTCATCAAGTCGACCTTTGAGCAAAGGCTTGACGCGAGCGTCGTTGGCATCGAGTCCGTGGCCCCACACCAACAAGTTGATACCCGCAGAGTCACGTCCTCGCACTTCCATGCGATCGAGTGCCGAAAAAGATTGCTGAATGGAGAGATACGCGTTTCGAGCACTATCGCTCGCGCTCTTACCTGCCAGTTCACCCACAAGTTTTGCGGTGCGCAAACGATCATTGCGCAGTGACCAAGTCGCATCACGAAGTGCAATCAACTCATTGCTGCGTCGCTCAACTTCTTGTGTGCTCAAGCCAGTTGCCGCTTCCAACACTTGCTCTGCCTGAAGCGCAATTGCATCCAGTTGATCAAGACGCGAAACGAGCCCACCCACAAGCTGCAAGTTGTCGACCAAAGCCGCTGTGCCAGATTCGCCGCGTAATGCAGCGTCAACCGCTGCTACATGAGTTGCGCATTCGGCAATCGCACCAATGTTGCCTGCTGCTATTGATTTCTCAAGTGCGTCCAGCAAATCGGCCGCTACAGGCAGTGGCCGGGCCGAGGGCCGCGACACGATGCAAATGATGCCGCACATGTACTACAGGCTACCGAGATCCGCCAAGGCGCTTGATCACGCTGGCCGCCAACCGCTGCGCCACGCTATTTGCAGTTTCTTCAAACTGAGCCTCAACCATCACTCGCACCAGGGGCTCGGTGCCACTTGCGCGCAACAACACTCGGCCAACTCCGTTGAGGTCACGCTCGGCTACAGCAATTTCTTGGGCGAATTGTGTTGCAAGATCTGATGCAACGGATTCAACTCGCACGTTGATCAGTACCTGCGGCAACGAAGTCATCGCATCTTGTGCAAGTTTCTGCAGCGTTACATTTTTGCGGCGCACCAGATCTACAAGGCGCACGCCGGCGAGCAATCCATCTCCGGTTGTTGCATCTTTGCGGTAGATAATGTGACCACTTTGTTCGCCACCTAATGAATAATTGTTTTCGTCCAGTGCGATCAATACGCTGCGGTCGCCAACTGGTGTTGTCACTACAGAAATTCCGTGTTTCGCCATTGCTTCGTGAAAACCAGCGTTGGTCATCACTGTCACAACTACGCCATTGCTATCCAACACTTTGCGCTCATGCATGTCGATTGCTG
Source organism: Ilumatobacteraceae bacterium (assembly GCA_044361815.1). Classification (GTDB taxonomy): domain Bacteria; phylum Actinomycetota; class Acidimicrobiia; order Acidimicrobiales; family Ilumatobacteraceae; genus UBA3006. The sequence continues at coordinate 6,704 of JBIKID010000076.1, forward strand.
CAAGTGCGAGCAAGTGATCTCCGTCAACAATATTGCCCACGTGATCAACGCCAATCACACGGTCACCGTCGCCATCAAATGCCAAACCAATTGCTGCTTGATGCAGTCGCACGGCTTCGCCGATGATTTTTGGATACGTTGCACCACATTCAGCATTGATGTTTTTGCCGTTTGGCTCACAATGAATTGCGATGACTGTTGCGCCAAGTTGTGCCAATACATATGGAGCAACATCGCTCATTGCGCCGTTCGCACAATCGACAACAATTCGAATATTGGCAAATGCACGGCTTGGCACGAGGCTCTCAATGCTGTTGCGGTATTCATTTATCGCAGCAATCGATTCTGTAATTGCAGCAACGGGTACAGCACTATTTTGTGGTTTGATTGCAGCCATTGCTGACTCAATCAATTGTTCTTGATCATCGGTCAGCTTGATGCCGCCGATACCAAATATCTTGACCCCGTTATCTGCATATGGGTTATGTGATGCAGTAACAGCCGCACCTGCACAACCGTGTTGCGCTGCAGCAAAAGCAATTGCTGGAGTTGGCGTAACACCCAAGAGTTCAACGGTTGCCCCGCCTGCCGCAAAGCCACGTGCGAGTGCTGTTTGTAGAACCAAACCGGATTCACGTGTGTCGCGTCCAATGACAACGTGAGTGAGTGACAGCACCGTGGCCGCGGCATAGCCAAGATCGGCGACATATTGTTCGGTCAGTTCGGTGAGGGCAACCCCACGAACACCATCAGTTCCAAATCGAAGCATCTACACACTTCCGATCCACGCAACCAAAGTCGCGTAGCAATACAGCGGATTAACGCTTTGTGTACTGTGGCGCCTTGCGCGCCTT
>JBIKID010000077.1:0-7228 GCA_044361815.1 Ilumatobacteraceae bacterium
AACTGGCGTCATGGTGCACACCTATGGGCCTCACATTTTTCATACGCAGCACGAACATGTGTGGGAGTTCATCACACGATTTGGAGTGATGATGCCGTATCGCCACCGGGTGCGGGCGATGGTGGGCGATAAGGCGTTTCAGATGCCGATGAACTTGACATTGATCAACGAGTTTTTTGGCACCAATTTTTCGCCGGCCGAAGCCGAGGCGTTTATTGCCACAAAAGCAGATTCGACGATCACAAATCCTGCTTCATTTGAAGATCAAGGCCTGAGGTTTGTGGGTCGCGAATTGTATGACGCATTTTTTGCGGGATACACAAAAAAGCAGTGGGGAGTAGATCCAACCGCGTTGCCCGCAAGCATCCTCGCGCGCTTGCCACTTCGATTTACCGCTGATGACTCATACTTCAATCATCCACATCAGGGGATCCCTGAGCACGGCTACACGCCAATTGTGCAGGCAATTCTTAACCACGAAAACATCAGCGTGCACTTGTCGACGCGTTTTGAACGCGCGCAGTCGAGCGAATACGACCACGTCGTGTGGACTGGCCCGATCGATGCGTATTTTGGTTTTGAACATGGGCGACTTGCGTATCGAACACTTGACTTTGAGCAACATGTATCGGACGGAGATTTTCAGGGTTGCCCGGTGTTGAATTACTGCGACGAGCAAGTGCCGTACACGCGAATTACCGAACACAAACATTTTGCGCCTTGGGAAAATCATGATCAAACGGTGACCTACACCGAATATTCACGACTTTGTGGAGACAATGACACTCCGTATTACCCGATTCGGTTGGTGAAAGAGACTGATCAATTGGTCAATTATGTACGTCAGGCTCGCGCGCAGAAGGGTGTCACTTTTTTGGGTCGCCTCGGCACCTATCGTTATCTCGACATGGATGTCACTATTCACGAAGCTTTGGCTGCAGCGACAGAAATGTTGAAGGCACTTGAGAGCAATCAAGACATCCCACCGTTTTTCACCGATCCGTTGGGCGGGGCAAAGCACTGATGCAATCAAATTTGCTGCAACGTCTTGTGTTGCCAACGCCAATAACACCGGAGCCACTGTTGTATGCGCGCACGAGTGGCGAAGTGCGTTTGGTAGAAGGCGGGGCGGTACTCGCTGACGGTGGCGCGCTCAGTTTCGATACGTCGTTTGGTGTGTTTGCTGCCGGCCGCTGGCGTCGGGTGAGTCACGTCAATAACTTGAGTGTCAGCGTGCGTGCCTCTGGCCTGGGTATTGCCGAAGTTGTCGTGGTCAATGGCAAGAAGGAGTCGGTTATAGCAACGGCTCAATTGCCACGCGGTGAAGGGTCACCGTCAAGCGTGGTACTCACCGTTCCCGACTTGCAGGTGTCGGCAGATGGCACGTATTACGTGCGGGTCACTGCGGTTGGTGGCGAAGTGTGCATGACGGGTGGTGAGTGGTTTACTCAGGATGCTCCGCGACACGAAGTGCGCATGTCGTTGTCGATCACGACGTTTAATCGTCAAGAATATGTTCGCAAGACAGTGCATAACGTGCTCGATTTGGTGAGCAACTCTGATGCCCTCAACGGCAAAGTACGAGTGCTCGTCGTTGATAATGCACAAAATGTGATGTTTGATGCTGCGGCAGATGCACCGCTTACGGTGATTCCAAACGGCAACCTCGGTGGAGCCGGTGGTTTTGCTCGCGGCTTAATTGAGCTTCGTAAGGCAGGCTGGGCTACGCACGTGTTGTTTATGGACGACGACATCACGCTCGAGCCAGAAGCGATTGTGCGCACGATGTCGTTGTTTGCCTATGCCAAAGATGCGCGACTCTGCGTGCACGGCGCAATGCTGTCGGAGGAACGTCCGTGGCTGCAGTTTGAGGCTGGGTCACAGTATTCGTGGCGTTCGATTTATCCGTTGCAAGCACTCGGCCGCGAGGACGACATGCGAGAGCGATCGGTTGCTGTACAAGATGCAGCCGAGGTTCCTTTCGATTACACCGCATGGTGGTACACCGCATTTCCAATCAACATCACCAACGAAAATCCGTTGCCTGTATTTGTGCGCGGAGACGATGTTGCGTTTGGACTCATGCACACAGGCAAGCACTCGATCACACTCAACGGAGTGATTGTGTGGCACGCCGACTTTGGTCTGAAAAACAATCCATCGTCGTTGTTTTACGAGTCGCGCAACTTGGCGCTTGTCGACACGCTGGTATTTGATAAGCACACGTGGTGGAACCTTGCTTATCGTTTCTCTTCATTCGGGTTCCGTAATCTTTTTTCGATGCGTTATGCATCAACCGAATACATGCTGCGCGGACTGAACGCGTATCTAGCTGGTCCTGCAGAGTGGATGAAGATTGATCACGCCGCACTACATGATGAATTACGTGTGTGCGCAGAAGAAAAGCCGGCTCCGCTATCGGCCGAACTTGCGGCAATCAAGCCACGCCAACCGCGACACAAAGCACTGCGTGCATTTGGATTTTTGTTTGCCGTCGTGTTGGTGGGTGGGTACATCATTCCCAAGCCATTACGTCTGAAAAAGTATGGTGTTGGCCCAATTGATGCCCGTGCTGTCGGTGTGGCCACACTGCGCAATCGGATTTTGTATCGTCACGATCGAATTGCCGATGGATACACGGTCGAGCGTGACGCGAAGAGGTTTTTCAAACTGTTGCGCGAAGTAGTGAAGTCGATCTTTGCGATCGCCACGTCATATAAGCGATTGAAGCGTGAATACCGAGCCGCCTATCCGACGATGGTCAGTAATGCTGCGTGGGAAGAGCGTTTTAAGTCAGCTTTGAAGCACTAAGTAATGCTTGCCATGTCAGGCGGTTGATCGTGCCTGTTTGTTTTATCCCAACGCTTTTCTGAAAACGCTTAACTTGACGCGTAGTGCCTGATCCATAGATGCCATCGGCACGTATTTTGATTTTGAGCACTCTGGCTAGAGCGGTTTGAGCAGTAGCAACCGTTGCGTGTTTTGTTCCCTCAAAAAGAACGATTGTTGCTGGGTCGATGCCCAGTACTGCTAACACGGCTTCATCGGCAACGCCATCAACTGGCAGGGCGGCATTTGTTTCGAGAGTTTTGATCAGGGCAATAGTGCCTTTTCCAACCACTCCATCGACAACAATGCGCTTTTTCTTAGGCAATTTGAAGTATGTATTGAGTGCATTTTGCAGCCTCTTGACGTTCTTGCCACGATCGCCTCTGGCCATCGGTGCTCCAAGTGGCACCATCGTTGCAACTCCGTTTGTAATGAAGCTTTGTGCTCGCAGTGCGTCTAATTGATTGCGGATGAACAACGTAAACTCGCTGCGACCCGTGGCCGTGAGATGAACATCATCGATAAACCATCGGTCTTGCGAAGGTGCGCTTGATGCTGCATTCCAATCGAGCAGCGTTACGTTTGGATAACTTGTCGTGGCGTTTGCAAGAATTGCATTCGAGAGCGCATAGTCACGCGATGTGCGGCGAGTTGAGAGATTTATAAAAATAATTCGCTGCACACCACGAGCATTAAGCGCATTAACTACTTGATCAACATCGGATTGAAATGTGTTTGGATCATCGTTGTAGCCCAACTGAATAACCGCCACGCTCGGGTATTGCTCTGGGGTGAGCGCGTTGATGATTGCCGGCGCATCCGGTGGTCCAACTGCTGCAGCAACACAACTCGGGCCTACAAGGCAGCGGTTGGAGAGCGCTTGATAATTCATGGTCGGGTAAGCAGGGGTGACCACTGATGCAAACGTGCTGGTAATGCTTTCACCTACCGAATCACCGATAAACAGCATCGTTCCAACAGGGGCAGCGTCAAATGCAGCACCATAGATAGGTGAAGTCTTGAACCACGGAGCAGGTAAATCGAAGATGGACTTAAAGTCGTATCCCTTCACAGTGACGGTAGATGCGGTTCCGTTAATGGCAACTGAGGTTGCGTAGCCATTCCAGTCTCCGCCAAGACCATCATGTGTGGTCTCAACCGATGTGAGTGTGCCGATCTGCGGATACTTAGCCATTAACTGAGCGGCAGAAATGATACGCGTCCAGACCAACAAATTATTCACAGGGTCGCTTGCAAGATCGCCCAAGTCGACTTGTGCAGGAAATGTGCCACCTGCGGTGCGGCCACCGTTACTCGACGTAAATTCAGTGCGTGCTGGCTTGCCATTTGGTTGCATGATTACGACGCCAGCAGTTTCGGCGATGGCTTGATCGGTCAGTGGGTGTTCAAGTGCGACGATTTCACCGTTCACGGATTCGCGCAGAGCACTGCCGCCGTAAACCTGACAGTCCTGTGAGTCGCAAGTGCGAGCGAGGCCTGCGTATCTGTTCTCGGTTGCCGAATAGGAGCGTGCGGCGACTGCTTGAGCTCGCAGAGCATTCATTCCTAGTCCGCCTGCAGCATTGCCCCAGCTGGCAGGAGACTCGCGGGGTACGACGCCTCGCAAGTAGCTCTCGATGTTTGTTGCGTTGATGGTGCGGTTCGCGCCGCTTGAGTTGTTGACCGCACGAATTTCACCGCGGTAGTAACGAATCTTGTTCTTGGTGGTGGTGCGTGGTTCACACAAGCCGATGACAGCCGTTGCTTCGGCGGCTGGGTCTGCGCCAACGGTCGTGGTAAACGAGGCAACAGTTTCAACGTCTCCAATCAAAGTGAAGCCTTCGGTGGCTGGGTCTGTCGTTATTGCACACTTTCGTTCCATCGATCCCCATACCCGATAGATGCGTTGCGAAATTTCAATTGCTACAAGCGATGTCCAGAGTCGGCCAGGGGTTGGGTCTTGTAAAAACACTGCATTACTGGCATCAGCAACTACCGAAGTCGACTTGTCATTCATTGCCGAAAGATACGTGGTCATCATTTGGGCAGGATCAGCAAGTGAGCCGATGGTATTTCCGGTTGCGCCGCCGTAATAGAAATTGAGAATGTCACTCCATGTCGAGCCATTCGTGGCCCAGCCGTACGCACCGTATTGGCTCATGCCGCGCCCGTGTCCGTATCCACGCCCATTGACCACAATTGCATTTGGCAACAAACCGTTGTCGGCATGTGCCGAACTAGCAGGCAAAATCGTGGCGAGCAGGCTGATGACAATAATGCCAACTGCACTTATCATTTTCGATTTTGGGGGTACGCGCATGCTGAAGGATTCTCCTCGCTCGCTTGATATTCATTCTACCGAGAATGATCGGCAAGAAAGAGCAATGCTTTAGGAAGATTCGCTTGTTGGAGTCAGTGTTTCGCGTTGTTGCACAACCACGCCTGTCAGGACCAATGCGATTCCGATTAGGTCAATATATGTTGGGGTCTGATCCAGAAACAAAAGTCCAAATACAACAGCCGTCACTGGTAGAAGTGCAAGCAGCACCGAAAATCTGCGAACTGGAATCTTGCGCATAATGGATTGCTCTATTCCATATCCGAGTGCATTGGAGAACAAGCCAACAAGTAGACACAAGCCCAAAATTGTGGGTGATGACCACGCAGGGCCGCTTTGTGGTGCGCCAAACGGGGCGATAGCAATTGCACCAATTGCAAGGCCTACGCCAAGCCCTGAGACGCCTCTATTGAGCTGGGCAACTCGTGACCCCACCACGATGTACGCGGCCCAACAAGCAGATGCCAAAAAGATGTACAGCAGGCCAAGCGGTTCGTTGCCGAGTTCGAATCCAGAAAGAATGATTACGCCAAGCGTGGCGAGTCCGAGTGCGCCGGCGTTACGCCGAGATTTGGTTTGTAGCGCAGCCACACAGATGGGGCCAATGAATTCAATCGCTACACCTTTGCCGAGGTCGAGCCGATCAATTGCCAGATAGAACGTGAGATTCATAAACGCAACGGCAATCCCGAAACTTGCCGCAGAGATTAACTCGTCTTTCGTCCAGGCACCTTGTTTGCGCAGTCGGCGTGCAGAAAAGATGAGCAGGATTAATGCGGCGCTGATAACGCGAAGCCATGCCACGCTTGCTGGTGCAAGTTGATCAAATAAGTTGAACGCGATGACCGCGCCAATGTATTGAGCAGATGCAGAGCAAATGAAAAAAATTTCGGGTGGCAATGCGCCAATGCGGGCAGATGCCGAACCGGATTTCTGTTTGCTCACTCGAAGAGTTCGGGATCTGAAGCGCAAATCTCTTGAAATAGCGGCTGAAACTGAAACCAACCAGCATCGGCGTATCCCGTCAGCTGCTGTGTGTATAGCGCGGATTCGTGGGGGATCAATTTTGGTGTGCCTGCTGCTTCGGCAAGTAGCTGTGCTTGGCAACTTCGGTCCATGGTGATAAACCAGAATGCAGCAGCTTCAACTGTGGTGCCGACAGTGAACAATCCGTGATTTTGGTGAATTGCGGCCTTGCCAGTTGGAAACTTGGAGATGATTTCTTCGGCTGCTGTTGCTTCAAATACAACTGCACCACCTTGCTCAGAGATCACGGTGTGGTCTTCGTAAAAAATGCATGAGTCTTGCGTAATTGGATCGAGCTTGCGACCGAGCGATGACCATGCCTTGCCATAAGTGGAGTGTGCATGTGCTGCACCAATTACTTCTGGTCGAGCTTTATGAATTGCGGCGTGCAATACAAACGCTGCTTTGTTGACGGGTTGATTGCCGTACACAACATCGCCGTCGTGATTGACCAAGATCAGATCGCTTGTCTTCATGTGGCGGAAACTTTTACCGAATGGGTTGACCCAAAAGTGATCGGTGAATTCTGGGTCGCGTGCAGTGATGTGGCCCGCAACACCTTCGCCGTATCCAAGGCGACCAAACACGCGAAGAGATGCGGCTAAGCCAATCTTGCGCGCGCGGCGTTCATCCTCAACGCTGTCGTAGGTGGGGCGCCCAAGTGCTGCAAGCTGCTGGGGGACAAGTTCACGACCATCAATCTTCTTTGTGCTCTCGGTAATTGCCATGAGCCAAGGCTAGCCAAGAGCAAGAACTGCCGTATTTGCCTTTCGAGTCTGTCTGCCTCGCAGTGAATCTCGTAGCCTGTAACCCGTGACCGAATCTCAAACCCCTCGCCAGACAGACTCCGGAATCGTTGTTGAGCCGCTCTATACGGCCCAGTCGATTGCTGGGTCGACGGACCAAATCGGCAATCCGGGCGAGCCTCCGTACACCCGAGGTATTTACCCAACCATGCATCGCGATCGTCTCTGGACGATGCGCCAGTACGCGGGGTTTGGAAGTGCCGCTGATACCAATCAACGGTTTAAGTTC
>JBIKID010000078.1:0-7180 GCA_044361815.1 Ilumatobacteraceae bacterium
AGCATTTCGCTTCACGCCGAGCATGAAATCGTGGACTGAGAGAACTCGCGAATTCTCACTGCTTTGCAGATGTATAACAGCATCAAGCGCGAACAATACGGGTAGTCCATCGCCAGCAGGGGAACAGGTGCCTAAATTTCCTCCAAGAGTGCCGGCTGCTCGAATTTGAGGTGAGCCAACAGTTCGGGCTGCTTCGGCGAGAGCGGGAACAAGATTCTTCAGCTCTCCGGTTTCCATCTCTTGATATGGGACACCTGCACCGATGGTGATTGTGCCGTCGGCGTTCTTCGTCCATATACGCAATTCTTGAACTCGGCGTAGGGCAATCACGTTGTGTGGCTTGAGATGATTGAAGTTGATCTCCACCATCATGTCGGTTCCACCTTGAATCAAGCGCGCATCAGGAGCGCTCGTCAATGCATCGAGCGCTTCACGAATTGTGAGGGGGATTGCAACCGTCATTGAATGCCATCCCAACCGGCAAATGTGTCGATCATTGCTTTGACGTCACCAAGCGGATACAAGATAGGGCAAGTTGCTCCGTTGTCGATGTAATGCTTAACACTTGCACGGGCTTCTGCTGGTGTGCCACTTGCGGTCAGCATCTGCACAATTTCGTCGGGGACGAGTTTCGAAGCGGCAGTAACTTGCTCGTGAGTCGCAGGCCATGTCAATACTTCGCCAACCTTGTCGAGCAAACTTTGTGGAACACCAGATGCCTTCATGATGTGTGGCTGCTGACCAAGATATTGAGTCACCATTTCGCGCGCCATATTGAGAGCAGTTTTTCTATCCTCGTGCACGCTGCAGACTACGAGCTGCGGCCTATCAATGTCAGCGATCTTGCGTCCAGCCTTATCAGCGCCAGCGGTAAGCGCTTCGATTGCTTGCTTGTTGTAATCGGGGGAAACCAGGTAGTTAAGGACGACACCATCTGCAATTTCGCCAGTGAGCTCCATCATTTGCATGCCTGTTGCGCCAATGTAAATGGGTACATCCTTGGCGCGACGCTCCTGATACACATAGTCCAATTCAATGCCATCAAATTTCACAAACTCGCCAGCAAACGTAACGTTCTCATTGTTTAAGAGAGCACGAACATTAAGTACGATCTCCCGCATTGCACGTAAAGGCTTGGCACGTGAGATTCCTACTTTTTGTGCCAATGGGTCCCACCATGCACCAATACCAAGAATCACTCGACCAGGCGCAAGATCATCCAACGTCGAAAAGGTTGCAGCGAGTCGCGCTGGGTTGCGGCTCCAGCAGTCAACTACTCCTGATCCGACTTTGATTGTCTTTGTGACTGAAGCGAACGCTGCCATCGGAACCGTGGCCTCACGGACCAGACGACTTTCCGCTTGCCATACAGCCTCGAACCCCTTGGATTCTGCGTACTGTGCGTATTCCATACCTTTACGTATGTTGTGGGCATCTTGAAGATAGATCGCAACACGCGCCTTACCGGTCAATGGGTTTTTTGCTTGAGCTGGAAGTGACATTATTGCAACCTTTCAAAAAGTCGAATTGATTGTTCGTGTGCCCTTGCTCGAATCTCGGCGAGATCCACCCGTGTCGGCAACCCATCTTTCAAGACGACTTCACCATCGATGAGCACATCGGTGGCTCGAGTTCCAGGCGTGAAAGCGACGTGCCATGGACTTTGTATTTGATCGTAATTCCAAGTAACAGTGTCGTTTTCTGCTTCGGGGAAAATCTGGTAACCATTTTTCAACCACTGATTAACTGTGTCTGGGGTCTGGGCGATATCAAATTCGCGAAGTCTTGCATAAGCGAGGCGTGACTCTTCGAGCATGTCAGCTCCGATTCCGTCAGTTCCAAGCAAGATGGTGTTGGGTTTTGATGTTGGCGCGCCATAGCCAACATGGTTATTCATATTGGATCGAGGGTTATGCACGAGACGACCTCGCAAAGGAGTATTGAGGTGCACGCCGTGAACAAGTAGCCAGTCGTCGGTTGCCAATTCGGTCAACCGAGTTGCTGCATGCACATCTTCAATGCCCTCAGCGACATGAATGTGGACACCAACGTTGAGTTGTTTTGCCAGATTTGCCGCAGCGTTCAAGGTTTCGTCACTACAAGTAAAAGCCGCGTGGACTCCGACCATTCCCTTGCCGCCATCTGAAATAAATCGTTCGCACTCGGCAAGACCTCGTTGGGCTGCGGATGTCATCTTGGAGAGGGGAGAAACCTTTGAGTGCAATTGCCCTTTGTCGTCCCATCGATCGGTAACTCCGTAACATGTGTTAACTCTGACACCAACATCTTTACAAGCTTTGTTGATGAGCGAGAGAGATCCCTCAATCATGTTGGGTGACTCATGGTGATCGATGATCGCTGTCGTGCCATTCATGAGGGCTTCAACAGCGCCAAGAGCGGCCGACCAGTAGATCATGTCTGCATCGAGCGCCCCATCTAGGCGCCACCAAACTTGTTGCAGTACTTCAATAAATTGCGTAGGCGTTTGCTGTGGTGCCGGCATGCCGCGAGCAAGCGACGAGTACAGGTGGTGATGTGAGCAGACAAGACCAGGTGTTGTATTCGACACAGTTTCTATTCTTCCGTGTCGTCTGCAGTGGACTTCAGCATTGGCAGGGTTGTATGCCACGTGCCGTTGAGGTCACGAAATGCAGCAGCAACTGCGCCAGCAGTTGGAACCAGACCGATTTCTCCAACACCTTTAATTCCGTAGGGTGAATTCGGTTGAGGAGACTCAACCAAAATAACTTCGATTGCAGGCACATCCTTCGGACGCAGAATCTTAAGCGACCGCAAAGTCATGTTGATAGGGAAGCCGGTCTCGGGGTCACTCGGAAAATCTTCAGAAAGTGCATATCCAAGACCCATGTGCACACTGCCCTCAATCTGTCCTTCGCACAATTGGGGATTGACGGCTTTGCCAACATCGTGGGCGGCAACAACACGTTCGATCTTGTTTGAGTCGCGGTCCATGACGACCATCTGTGCGGCATATCCGAAAGTGGAGTGAATGATCGGATTCACTACATCAGGATCACCGAGCTTTGTTGTCCAATCAACTCGGTATTCGCCATAGTGGTCTACACCGACAGCACAATTTGCTGCCTTCGCTGTGTCGCATGCGTCTTTTACTGCGCCGGCGCCCATCAATGTTCCGCGTGAACCGGTGGTTTGACCAAGTCCTAATTCGCGAGTGGTATCGACAATTACGTCGATGAGATTCCCATTAATTCCCAGTTCGTGAACAGCAACCTGCAATGCAACAGTATTGATGCCTTGACCCATTTCTGTCCAACCGTGACGGACTTCAACGCGACCGTCTTCTTTGAACCGAATAACCGCGCGATTGATTTCTTTAAAACCATTTCCTAAACCGCTGTTTTTGAGACCGAGCCCCAATCCAACCGCTTTACCAGATGCTCGCGCCGCGTCGTATGCCGGTTTGATGGCTTTGAGGCACTCTGATGCGCCAAGGCAACCGTCGTCCATGATTTGACCGGGGCCCCACACTTGACCTGGCATGATGACGTTGAGTTGACGCATCGTCCAGCCATCAATGCCTACTTTTTCGGCAAGCCGATCAATGACGCCTTCCATCGCAAACTGCGCTTGGTTTGCGCCAAATCCTCGGAAAGCACCGCAGACAGGGTTGTTCGTTCGAACCGCAATTGCTTCAACATCTATGTTCGGTACTTGGTACGGGCCGCTTGCGTGGCCAGCCATGCGTTCGAGAACTTTCATTCCAACACTTGCGTACGCTCCGGAATCGCCAATGGCACGAACATGTAACGCGGTGAGTTTTCCCTGCTTGTCGCAAGAAGCTTTGTATTTCATCGATATCGGATGCCGCTTAGCGTGCATCAAAAGGCTTTCTTCACGCGAAAGCGTGCATTTTACTGGTGTTTGTAGCAGCCATGCGCTCAAAGCGGTGTGAGCCTGGTTGCTCATGTCTTCTTTGCCGCCAAACGCACCACCATTTGTGATGAGTTCAACGGTTACTTGGGAATTGTCGAGATTGAGTACTTTGGCGATGTCATTACGATCATCCCAAATGCCTTGTCCGCCTGAATACACGTGCAGAGACTTGCCGTCTATAGATGGCACAGCGACCGTGCTTTCAGGTTCAAGAAACGCATGTTCGATTCGTTGTGTCACGAAAGTTTCCTCGACAACAAACTCACTGTTTTCAAGTGCGGTGGAGGTATCACCGCGCTCATATTTGCTTGTGCTCAACACATTGTTGTCAGTGTTCCACACTGCGATTTCCGAATTTGCGAGGGCGGCAAGGGGATCCGTTATCGGTTGATGCACGGTGTAATCAACTACGACCGCTTGAGTGGCAGATCTTGCATGATCGCGTGTGTCGGCAACAACTATTGCCAAGACATCTCCGGCGTAGGATGTGCGGCCACCAAGTGGAATCATCACTGGCCAGTCCTTGAAAATAATTCCAACCATCAATTCGCCTGGAATATCGGCGGCTGTATATACAGCTCGGACACCTGGCATTTCGAGCGCTAGCGAAACATCTATTGCGTCGATGTCGGCACGGGTGTGTTTTGTGAAGACGAGCGCAGCATGCAGCATACCTGGAATGCGAATGTCGTCTATATATCCGCGATCGCCGAGTGCAAGAGCTTCTGCTTCATACTTCACAGTTCGACTACCGACGCCACCAGGTTGCACCATGACAGGAACTTCACCTCGAGCGACCATTTCAATAGCGTCAAGAATCTTCACATAGCCTGTGCAACGACACAGGTGCGCGCCGAGATGTTTTGCCATGTCAGTGCGCGAAAGGTCCGCACCCTTTTTATCCACTTGAGCTTTGGCGCGCACAACAATGCCAGGAATACAAAAACCACATTGCAGTCCGCCACATGCCGCAAATGCTTGCGCATATGTATTGCGCTCCTGCTCCGATACGCCCTCCAGTGTGACGACGGTAGAGCCAGCGACTTTGGTGAGAGGTGTCTGGCAACTTACGACGGCCTTTCCATTGACCAATACCGTGCAGCAACCGCATTGACCGGTGGGCGAGCAACCATCTTTGGGAGATGTGATGTTCAACTCTTCACGTAATGCAGCCAAGAGATGGGGGTGATCTGAGCGAACGGTAACTGGTGTTGCATTGACTGTAAACGCAACAGAATCAACTTGGGATGCGTCCAAATCCATAGCAGTCACGGGTTTTACGCTACAGCATTTGCTTTACAAAATGTTAAGTAAAGCAATTCTTGCACCCTCTAGTCGAGGATGGACCCGCGTTGACCAGTGATGCGACCGTACACCTCTGGTCGGCGGTATTTGTCAAAATCAAACAGTGTTTCCTTGTACTGCTTACACCAATCCAGGTCACAAACCGCTGTGACCAGTTCATCTTCAAAAGTGTTGGTTTTGGCAAGAATTTCGCCGGACGGCGCAATGATGCTGGAATCACACAGTCCAAGTACTCCTTCTTCGACTCCACCTTTGGCGACACCGACAACGAAGCTGCCATTTTGATAGGCACCGCTTTGCATGACTAGAGCGTTGTGAAAACCCTGCAATGCATCTTGCGATGGGTCTGGAACATAGTGCATTGGTGTGTTGTATCCACACAAGATCATCTCGACGCCTTGCAAACCCATCACACGGTATGACTCTGGCCATCGTCGGTCGTTGCAAATCATCATCCCGAGTCGACCGCCAAACGCTTTCCACACCCCAAAACCCTCGACGCTAGGAGTGAAGTAGTAACGCTCTGCGTGCTGAAAGGGTCGATCAGGTTCGTGCGTTGCGTGACCAGGAATATGAACCTTGCGATATTTGGCTACGACTGTTCCATCGCGCTCCACCAAAATCTGTGTATTGAAGCGCTCGCCATCTGGTGTGAGCTCTGCATAGCCAAGACAAAAGCCAATTCCTAAACGTTTAGCTTCGGCAAAAAGTGGGAGTGTGACAGCAGACGGCATTTCGGTTTCATACCAGTGATCAGCTTCGGTGATGTTCTCGACAAACCAGCGCGGGAAAAATGTTGTGAGAGCGAGTTCGGGAAAAACTACAAGATCGCATTTTTCGGATTTGGCTTGGTGCAAGAGGTCAATGAGACGCTTGACTACCGATGAACGATCATCTTCCTTTTGGATTGGGCCAAGTTGTGCTGCACCAACATTGATCAATCTGCTCATGAAACCAATTCTTTCATACTTTTTCGAAATCGGTGGTGCAGAGTGTGAGCATTGACTGCAGCAGAATGTTGGCGCCCGCAACCAAGTCTTCGGTGTCGGTATGTTCTGCCGCGTTATGACTGATGCCATTGACGCTTGGAACAAAAATCATCGCAGCCGGGCATACCCGAGCAAGCATTTGCGCGTCATGACCAGCACCAGATGGCATGCGCTGCGTTGTATTTTCAAGATTGAGTGAGATTTGCTCTATAACGTCTATGACACGATCGTCAAAAACGACTGGTTCAAATCGAGCGAGCTTTTTGGTTGTAATTTTTACGCCCTCAAGTGCAGCAATCTCATCAAGAAATGATGCAACTTCTTTTTCCGCTCGTTGCAGCAAAGCTTCGTCGGTGTTACGAATATCCAATGTCATTGTGACTCGGGCAGCAACAACGTTGATCAAGTTAGGAAAAACATCAACTTTGCCAACAGTGCACACTTGGTCTGCGCCATACCTTGCGCTTAACTTGCGTAGAAATACAGCAATTTCTGCTGCAACATATGTTGGGTCGTGACGCAACGACATCGGGGTTGTTCCGGCGTGATTGGACTGACCAATGATGGTCACCTCTTGCCATGAAATACCCTGCACTCCGGTAACTGCTCCGATGCGAACATTGTTCGCCTCAAGAAGCGGACCTTGCTCGATATGCAACTCCACAAAAGCGTGGGGAACGATTCCGGGGCATGGTGCCGATCCCGCATAACCGATTCGTACAAGTTCATCGCCAAGTCGAGGTCCATCTATCGCGTTGATATCAAGTGCCTCTTCGGTCGTCATACCGCCGACGTACACGAGTGAACCGAGCATGTCTGGTGCAAACCGAGCACCTTCTTCGTCTGTAAAAACTACAACCGCTAGAGGACGGGACGGCGTGAACCCATTTTTCTGACATGTTTCAACTACCTGTAAACCAGCCAGCACTCCGTAGTTGCCGTCGAACTTGCCGCCTGTTCGCACGGTGTCG
>JBIKID010000017.1:0-22852 GCA_044361815.1 Ilumatobacteraceae bacterium
GAGCGGGTGACGGGGATCGAACCCGCATAACGAGTTTGGAAAACTCGGACTCTAGCCATTGAGCTACACCCGCGAAGGAACTTTCAGTTTATCGGCTCAACCTGCTGAAGAAAAGTGGCAACTACTCGCCTCGCCTTTGAAATACAGGAGAGATTAGGGTGATGTCAATGCCTATAGAACATGTTGACGTCATCATTGTTGGTGCAGGCCTCACTGGTGTGAGCGCTGGGTATCACTTGCAAACGATGAGCCCAGACCGCAGTTACGTGATACTCGAGGGCCGCGACACGTTGGGTGGCACATGGGACTTGTTTCGATATCCAGGCGTTCGCTCCGACAGCGACATGCACACGCTTGGCTACAGCTTTAAACCGTGGACTGCAGCCAAGTCGATAGCCGATGGTCCTTCGATTTTGCAATACGTGCAAGACACATCTGTTGAGTACGGCATCGACAAACGTATTCGTTTCAAACATTTAGTGACGAAGGCCGAGTGGTCAAGCATCGATGCACGATGGACCGTGACTGCAACACGAAAAGACACGAACGAGACAATGCAAATGAGTTGCAACTACTTGTTTATGTGCTCTGGCTATTACAGCTACAAGAGTGGTTACACGCCAGAGTTTGCGGGCATCGATCGATTCAAAGGCCAGATAGTGCACCCACAAAAGTGGCCAGAAGACATGGACTACGCTGGCAAGCGCGTCATCGTGATTGGGTCTGGGGCTACGGCAATGACGTTGGTGCCTGCCATGGCTCAGACAGTCGAGCACATCACATTGCTGCAACGCTCTCCGACATACGTTGTGTCACGACCAGACTCTGACCCGGTTGCCAATAGGTTGCGCAAATATCTTCCCGCCAAGATGGCTTACACCATCACCCGACTCAAAAACACCACGATGCAACAGATTGTCTACAAGCGCACACGTACGAAGCCAGAAGAAGTGAAACAATTGCTTTTGGGTGGTGTGCGCGCCGAGCTCGGGCCCGACTACGACGTGGCTAAGCACTTCACGCCAAAGTACAACCCGTGGGATCAACGGTTGTGCTTGGTGCCCAACGGTGATTTGTTTGCATCGATTCGGTCGGGCAAAGCAACCGTAGTGACCGACACTATTTCAGGGTTCACCGAATCTGGCATCACGCTTGCTTCGGGAGAGACTCTTGAAGCCGACATTATTGTGACCGCGACTGGTCTCAATTTGGTCACACTTGGCGAGATGGATTTTGTGGTGGATGGCAATCCAGTTGATTTTGCGAAGACATGGTCTTATAAGGGCTTTGGATATTCCGGAGTGCCTAACATGGGTTCGGTCTTTGGATACATCAATGCATCATGGACATTGCGTGCCGACTTGATCTGCACGTACGTGTGTCGTTTGCTCAATCACATGGATAAGACGGGTAACGAGATTTGTACTCCCGAGTTGCGCGAAAGCGACAAGGGCATGCCAGAACGCCCATGGATCGACAGCTTTACATCTGGCTACATGGAACGGTCGATGCATATGTTTCCACGCCAAGGCGATCGTGAGCCTTGGATCAACCCACAAAACTTTAAACGTGACAAGAAGATGTTTCGTAAATCACCGCTCGAAGACGGCGCAATGCGCTTTTCCAAGTCGCGTTCACGCGTCTAATCGACAGCAACTAGATCACTTGCCGCGATGACAATTGACAAAATCAAAAGTCTGATTCGCACTATTCCAGATGTGCCGTCACCGGGCATCATGTTTCGCGACATTACGCCGCTGTTGGCAGACCCTGCTGGTCTCGAGCTTGCTATCTCGTCGATCGCATCGTTCTGCGGTGCATCAAAGCCGCACAAAGTGGTTGGTGTTGAGGCCCGTGGATTTATTTTTGCGGCACCTGTCGCAGTGCGCATTGGGGCAGGCTTTGTGCCGGTGCGCAAGCCCGGCAAGTTGCCTTGGACGGTGGTGAGTGAGTCTTACTCACTTGAATACGGCACAGACACGCTCGAGATACACGCAGATGCGGTGGGCGAGGGCGACTCAGTGGTCATTGTGGATGACGTGTTGGCTACGGGTGGCACCGCTGCCGCGACTATTCGCTTGGTTGAGGGCCTTGGTGCAAAAGTTGCCGGGCTGGTGTTTCTGATTGAGTTGCCAGCGCTCGGTGGTCGCAAATTAATTGAAGGCTATGAGGTCAACTCGGTATTGAGTTTCTGAAATTGCTTTAGGCAAGTTTCAAAAAGAGCTTTTCAACTTCATCAAACGTGAAACCTTCTTTGCCAGCCTTTTTTGGGTCGGTAAGACATCGTTGCATCCCCACCGACAAAATTTTGAAGCCCACTTGATCGAGTGCTGTCGAAGCAGCCGAAACTTGAGCTATCACTTCTCGGCATTCGCGACCTTCGGTGATCATCTTCTGGACGGCGCGTACTTGGCCCTCCACGCGCGCAAGGCGACGCAATAGGGCATCTTGTGTGTCTGTGTCTAGGTTCATAGCGCCAGTCTAGTCATACCCCTGTGGGTATGTATAGTCTGTATTCATGATCTTTAAACAGTTCTATTTGGAGTGTTTGTCTCATGCGTCTTATTTGGTCGGCGACGAAAAAACCGGACGAGCAGTGGTGATTGATCCTCGCCGAGATGTGCAGCAATATGTTGAATTTGCCCGTGAGCATGGTCTGACTATCGAACTCGTACTCGAAACACACTTTCATGCCGACTTCCTCTCGGGACACCTCGAGATGGCCAAAGCGACCGGTGCAAAGATTGGCTACGGGTCAATCGCAAACCCAAAGTTTGACGTCAAGCTATTTGCGGATGGAGAGCGCTATAGCCTCGGCGATGTAACGCTAGAGATACGGCATACGCCTGGTCATACGCCAGAGTCGATTTCAATAGTCGTATACGAGCACTCAAGTGATGCAGTTCCATATGGCGTGCTCACTGGCGACACACTGTTTATTGGCGATGTGGGCAGACCTGACTTGTTGGTTTCGATTGGTAAAACTTCCAACGAATTGGGACATCTGCTTTTTGCCTCACTGCAAGACAAACTCTTGACGTTGCCAGACAGCACGCGTGTATATCCCGCTCACGGCGCTGGGTCGGCCTGCGGAAAGAACTTGTCGACAGAAACAATGTCGACAATAGGCGAGCAGCGACGCACGAATTACGCGTTGCAATTTACAGATATTGAGCGCTTCGTAGATGTGGTGTCAGAAGGACAACCGCCAGCACCTGGCTATTTTATTTATGACGCTCAACTTAATAGTCAAAACCGTGCCGTGCTCGATGAACAGGAATTGCCCAAGCGACTGAGCGTTGATGAAGTTGTCAAACTTTCTCAACAAGGCACTGTCATTATTGACACACGCGACCCTCAGTTATTTGCCACCGGCCATATTGTGGGCTCAATAAATGTTGGGTTCGCTGGGCGATACGCAGAGTATGCCGGTGCAGTCGTAACGCCACACGACGATATTGTGATCGTCACCGAGGGCGGTCAAGAGCTTGAGGCCAAAGTACGTCTCGCACGAATCGGTTATGACCGTGTGGTGGGGTGGTGCGATGTGGCCGACCTTGAAGAATCTCCGCTGTCTGTGCGGCAAGGTTCGCGGTTGACAGCCAAAGATTTTGTGCAGCGCCATGACACTGTTGCGGGGTTGCAGATTGTGGACGTACGTAATGAGAGCGAGTTCAAGCTGGGCTCAGTTTCTGGCGCTCAAAACATACCTGTTGTGCAATTGCCCAATCGTCTTGCCGAACTTGATGCATCACGACCAACGGTTGTGTATTGCGCTGGGGGATACCGCTCATCTATCGCCTCAAGTTTGCTGAAGCGTGCTGGGTTTGTGGACGTGAGTGATGTGCTCGGAGGATTTGAATCAATCGCGCTAGCGAGATAATTGACTATTCGTCAAAATCATCATCTGCGCTAAGAGAGTCATCGCCGGCGGGCAGTTCGGCAATGTTTTGTTGCTTGCGTAGGTCATCAATCTTTTTGGTCTCGCGATTGAGACCCTTGAACCGTTTGCCAACGGTGAGGTCGTCAAGTTCTTCTTGCATGTTGTCAAAGCTCTTCTTGACCTTCTCGAGCGACTTGACATAGTTTTCCCACTGCTTACGAAACTTGCCCATCATTTGCATGATCTGAGCGGCAGTTTCTTCGGTGTGAAAGCTTTCGGTTGCCTGGCGCACAACGACCAAAAAAGAATACAGAGTAAGAGGTGAGCACAGCACGACCTTGCGCTCCAGTGCCCAGTCGATCAGGGTTGGGTCTGCTTCGTGGATAAAAGCAGTAATGCTTTCGTTGGGGACGAACAGCAGCACATAGTCAAGAGAGTGCTGGGTGGTCGACACCACGTAGTCACGTTTTTGTAGTTCGGTGACTCGTGCCCGTGCTGCGGTAATGAACTCGCGTTTGGCAATTTCTCGAGCTGCTGCATCAGTGGTCGTCATGCACTTGGTGTACGAATCCATCGGAAACTTGACGTCCATGTACAGCACTCGGTTTGGGGGCATAAGGAACGTGTAGTCGGGGCGACCACCACCAGAGATGGTGTCTTGCTTTTCGTAGTTGATGCCTTCGAGGAGGCCAGCAGCATGCAACAAGTCTTCGGCCATGCGCTCGCCCCACTGGCCACGGGCTTGAGAACTGGACAACACATTGTTGAGATTGGAAGTTTGTTGAGCAAGTGCGGCTACTGCCTCATTGACGTTGCCAAAGCGCTCCACATTCATTTCACGTAAACGCTTGATCTCGTCATCCATCTGTTGCATGCGTGCACCGATGTTGTCTTGGACTGTTTTGAGTGACGCATCAATTTGTTCGGCGCGGCGACCCAATTGTTCGCCACTGGCTTGGGCAACTCGGTCGGATGCAAGATTGATCGAGTCTTGGCGGTCGCGTTGTGCGCGCTGGTCCAGTGCATTCAACGCATCTGCCAGTGCGGACTCGACCGCAGTTGCGACTGCGGATTCGATGTCTTGACCATTGCTAGTAGTGGAGCGACCCAAGTCGGATTGCCGACGTGAAAGATAAATCGCTGCTGATCCAATAACAAGACCAATAACCAAAAACAGAATGTTGTTCATTACTGCAGATTACAGCTGGGCTGTTGCGCAGTTGCGCAGCTGTTGGTGCGGCTAGTCGCGCGGGTGATGGCAGGCCACAAATTGGCCAGCATTGAGCTCACGTAACTGAGGCTCTTCGGTCGCACAGAGATCGGTTGCGGCCGGGCAGCGAGTGCGGAAGCGACATCCCGATGGAGGGTCGGTGGGGGACGGTGGCTCGCCTTGCAGGATCTGGGTATGCAAAACAGCAGCAGGATCGGGGACAGGGATTGAACTAATCAGCGCGCTGGTGTAGTGGTGACGAGGTTTTGCATACAAGTCATCCGAATTTGCGATTTCACAAATCTTGCCTAGGTACATCACCATGACTCGCGTACTCACTGCTTTTACGACTGCAAGGTCGTGGGAGATGAAAATCAGTGTCAGTCCGTATTGATCTTTCATGTCCTGAAGCAAATTCAATATTTGGGCTTGAACACTGACGTCCAATGCCGAAACCGGCTCATCGCAGATCAGGATTTCTGGCCCGAGAGCAAGTGATCTAGCAATTGAAATTCTTTGGCATTGTCCGCCTGAGAATTCGTATGAGTGCCGATCGCGAACTAACGCTGGATCGAGGCCAACCGAGTTGAGCAGTTCATTGATCTTTGCATCTTGTTCTTTAGCGGTTCCACGTGACCAGATCTCTAACGGCTCTTGAATGATCTGAGTGACGGTAAAACGGGGGTCTAGTGAACTCACGGGATCCTGAAAAATCATCTGCATCTTCGGACGCAGTTGACGCAGCTCTTCTTTGGATGCATCAGTCAAGCTCTCGCCTCTGAATTTGACCGAACCAGATTTTGATTTGACGATTTGCATCAGGGCTTTAGCAAGCGTTGATTTGCCACATCCAGATTCGCCTACTACTGCCAAAGTCTCACCCTTGATCAAATCGAGACTGAGACCAGACACTGCTTTGACGTGTTGATTTCCAGCAGTCTTGTACTCAACCACGAGGTCTTGTACATCGAGAACGACATTGTCTCCACCCTGAAGGTGAGCTTTTCCTGATCCAGCCATTAGTTCATCACTTTCAGGGGAAAGAAGCATCGGTACATGTGGCCATTTCCTGCGTCAACAAGATCGGGATGCTCTGTGCGACATTTATCTGTGGCGTATTTACATCTAGGAGCAAATCCACAACCGACCAGCGGAATCGTTGGATCGGGTAGGCGACCATCAATGACCGGAAGCCTTGTGCCGCTTTTTGTTGTGATACGTGGGATCGAATTGATCAGTGCCTCTGTGTATGGCATCCTCACATTTTTAAACAGGTCTTCTGTTTTTGCAAACTCAACAATTTCGCCTGCGTACATCACTGCAATCTTGTCGGTATGACCAGCCACGACGCCAAGGTCGTGTGTAACCAACACCATCGCCATATTGAGTTTTTTGCGGAGTGATGTAAGAAGGCTGAGGATCTGGGCTTGAACTGTGACGTCCAAGGCGGTCGTGGGTTCATCGGCAAATAGGATTTTTGGACTGCAGGCGAGCGCAATTGCGATCATCACACGCTGTCGCATGCCACCAGACAGTTGCGATGGGAACTTCTTCAGTGCTTTCTCGGGCTCAGGAATTTGTACCAAAGTCAACAACTCAATAGCGTGCTTCTTTGCCGCTTCCTTCGACATTCCCAGTCGAACTCGTGGCCCTTCGGAAATCTGTGCTCCTATGCGGCGGACAGGGTTGAGTGCAGTCATGGGATCTTGAAAGATGATCGCCATCTCCGTGCCCCACTTAGACCTGAGTTCATCACGAGTCAATGCAGTCAGATCAATATTTTCCAATATGACTGATCCTGATTTTTTGGCAGTACTCATCGTGAGCAGTCCCATAGTCGCTCGTGAAAGCACAGTCTTTCCCGAGCCTGATTCACCAACTATTCCAAGACTCTCTCCAGAGTTCAATTCGAATGAAACATCTTTCACAGCATGCAATAGCCCGCGCGCAGTAGAAAATTTGACGTCCAGGTTTTTAACTTTGAGAAAATTGCTCACAGCTTGGACTCCCTGCTATCTAGGCGCTCGCGGAGTGCGTCTCCAACTTGGTTGCACGCAATAACGGTGAGAGCCAAGAAGGTAAGAGGAACAAGTAGGGATGCTGGAGCGAACTCGAGATCGCCTTGGGCGCGAGCAAGCATTGAACCCCAGCTGATGCCATCGCCAACACCAATTCCGAGGAGCGAGAGTGCACCCTCGACAACGATGACAATGCCGACGCCAAGAAATGCAACGGCATAGATCGATGGAAGAACGTTGGGGATGATGTGGCGTTTAATAATTTGAGAATCTTTCATGCCCATCGACTTGGCTGCAATAACAAATTCGGAATTAGCCCATGCAAGGGTTGATCCGCGAGTGATGCGGCCCAAGATCGGAAAAATCACAATTGTGAGGGAGATGATGATCACGACGAGTCTGCGACTATCTGCAACGGCGACGTTCGGGTCAGAACTGGTCGCAAGTACCGCGATAAGCACCAGACTCAAAATCAGGTTAGGAATCGAAAGAAAAATGTTAAACACGATGCTCAACACGTAATCTGTTTTCCCTCTGATATATCCGGCGGCAATGCCGAGGATTCCGCCAATCAGGCTTCCTAAGCCAACCGAGACAACTGCGATGAACAGAGAGTTGCGCGCCCCAACCACCACATTGGCCAACAAGTCATAACCGTTTGAGTCTGTGCCCAAAATGTGTCCTGCCGTAAACAAACCCGCACCGGTGACGTCAAAGTATTCGGTTGGGTCAGCGATTGGGAGGAGCTTGCCCGCGATTGCAAAGAAAAACATCAATCCAATCCAGGCAAAACTGATTTTGGAGAAAAGATTCAATTTTTTAAACATGGCGATTTCTCGTTCGTGGATCGACAACGCCGATTAATAAGTCTGCAAGCACCGTAAACAGAATGAATGCAATAGCGATCAAGGCTACGTATGACTGCAATGCGATGTACTGTCGAGCAAAAATAGCAAAAGTGATCTGCTGACCTAAGCCGCCTAATGCGAAAATCTGATCAATGATGACGGTGCCACCAATAAGGCCGCCCATGTTGAGGGATGCAGTGGTGATCAACGAGGTACTTGACGGCCTGAGCACGTGTTTGACTAGCACCCGCGAATTAGAAATTCCCTTCGAAACAGCCATTGTCACAAAGTCTTGACGCAACGTCGAAATAATCTCTGCCCTCAATATTCGCGCATAACTCGCACAGAGTGGAATGCTGAGGGAAGCAACAGGAAGGATCAGATGCTTGAGATGTTCGCCAAGTCCCTCTGCGATTGGCACGTAACCGATGGTGGGGAGGAGTTGGAGACGAACACCGAAGTAGTAACCAAGCGCAAGAGCCAATGCAAAACCTGGAATTGCGGAGCCTGCGAACAATCCTGTGCTGATAACTCTGTCAATCGCTTTGTCAGCACGATAAGCAGTGATTAGGCCTAACGGAATTGCAATAGTGAGGGAAATGATTTGGACATAGAGCATGATGAGCAGCGAGCGAGGAACTGACTGGGCAATGATGAGTGAAGTTGGACGTGTCGAACCTCCACTCATGAAGAATGGGCCAAAGTCCCCACGAACCAAGTCAAATATCCAGTGGGCATATGAGGAGAATGCATTGCGGTCAAGACCCAGCGCTTTGATTTGGGCGAGACGGTCCTCTTCATTGAAAGCATTTGTATAAAAGTCGGCGGGACTTCCGGGCAACAAACGGACAATCAGTGACAATAAAAACGTCGCGCCAACCAAGACAAGGAGCAGTTTTGTGAATGCTTGAAAGATTTGGTTGAACTTATGCAATCTGATTACCCCGCATAGAAATAAGAATCAAAGGCTAGCAAATTTAGTACGAACTCCACAATTTCAAAAGGGCCAGTGGAGAAAAACTCCACTGGCCCTTTTTTTATTTTTTACTATTTACTATTTACTTCTGTAGGTATACGCCCGAGTAGTTGATTCCATAGTTGGCTATTGCAATACCTTGTCCGCCTGAGACAAGAGTGAACTTGTCATAACCCAAGAGCTTCTTGGAGGTTGCGACACCATACTGCTGGCCAGGAACTGGAACGTTGAATGCTTCCTCCTGGATGTACTTGGTAACAGCCTTCCAAGCTGTTGAGCGCTTGGCTTGGTTGGTTTCCTTGAGTGCGGTCCAGACGAGTTCGTCACGGACGGTGTCGGAGTGGCGAGTGGTGTTCAGCTGCTTTCCTACTAGTCCAACGAGACCACCGCTTTCGGCGTTCTTTGTGTTACCAGGCTCGCTGAATGCGTTTGAAGGTAGGAACGGCGCAATGAAATCTGTTCCCTTATTTTCATACACATTTATCGTGGTGAATTCGAACGGATTGAGTTTGCCCTGCGCAATGTCTGCAAATCCCGGATAAACCAGGTTGACCAATTCTGCACTCGAATAGGTCTGGTTGACTGCTACTTTCATTCCAGCTTTTTCGAGCATTTTGGCAAGGTACTTCGTGTTCTGAAGTCCACCATCATCAGCTGTGGCGACTTGGATTGCGAAAGACAAATCTTTGCCAGTTTCGGTCTTGTACGCCTTGACTGCAGCTTTTGCCTTAGCCAAGTCGAACTTGATCAAGCCAGCCGTGTTGTACATGATGTTTTGCTTGCCGACAATGCTGTCACGGACTTCGCCGAAGCATTTGCCGTTCGTGCAGTTGCGTGCTTTGAAGTATGCATTTTGGTCAAATGCATAGGCAACAGCAAGACGCGCATTCTTGTTGTTAAATGGTGCGATTGCGACGTTTGGAGCAAAGACTGGATAGTAATTGTTTCCGGTCAATGTAACGTTCACTTTGCTGTCCTTCAACAAGGAAGACATCTGTTTTGCATCACTACTTGACGCAAACATTCCAAGTTCGGCAGATCCGCTTCGAACCGCGTTGGCACGAGCTGCTCCACTAGGTACATACTTGAACGTGATGGAGTCGAGGTATGGCAACTTGATGCCAGCCTTGTCTTTGCGCCAGTAGTTAGCATTCTTGACAACTTTGATGGTGTCGGTACTGTATGCGCCAGACCATTTGAATGGTCCTGTTCCTGCTGGGTTTTGCTCACACTTTGTTTTGTCATTGATTGATGCGGTTGAGCGCAAGTAGAAGCGACCCGATGCGTACATGCTGTTTAGCAAGTCAACACGAGGGTTGTACAACTGGATGATGACGTTGTCACCGCTTGCTGTAATACCGTCCAACTTAACGTTTCCTAGGAATGCGATACCTGAGCCAGCCAAGTGAAGGTTGGCACCAAGACCGCGACTAAGAGTCGTTTGACCTTGAATGGTATTCAGGTTGAGGGCAACGTTTTCGGCTGTGAGTGGTTCGTCGTCATGGTATTTAATACCTTTGCGAATTTTGATTGTCCACGTTTTGTAGTCGGCACTGACCGAATATGACTCGGCCAAAAACGGAACGATTTGCCCGTCTGTTCTCTGCTCAAACAATCCCTCGAAGACGGATTTCATGATTGCCTGTGCACCGTTGCCTGGGTTGGCGTAGCAACGGTTTAAAAGTTGGTCCCACTGCACAACGGTGATGTTGCCACCAGATTTTGTATCTACTGCAACTTTTGCTGCGCTGCTTCCGGTTACACCGACGGTCGAGACTGCAAGAGCAAGTCCTAGACCAATCGAGAGTTTTCTGAACAGCCCACTTTTCGTGGATGTTTGATTCATGTAGAAATTTCCCCCTGTTGATTCGTGTGAGGTCGGAATGACCCCAATCCGATTTGTTCACTCTATGGACATCTTGACTCAATAGTCAAGTCCCGAGGGGTGTTGAAAACGCTAGATCTGGACTGTGCGCAATTGATCGAGCGGTATGTGGCAGCGCATGAAATGCCCTGGTTCCACCTCGGTGAGCACAGGCTCTGCACTTGAGCACAGGTGCTCAACACCGCTTCCGGCCATGCGAGGGCAACGTGGATGCAATACACATCCAGATGGCGGGTTGGACGGGCTTGGGATGACGCCAGTGAGAGGAATGCGCTTGCGAATAGAGCCGTCGATGTTTGGCACGGACGACAACAACGCCTCGGTGTACGGGTGGTGAGGGCCTTGGAAGACCCGATTGGATTCACCAAATTCGACAACGCGACCTAGGTAGAGCACCGCAATCTTGTCGGAGATATATCTGACAACGCCAAGGTCGTGAGAGATGAAGATAAAACTTGTGCCGTCTTGCTTTTGCAAGTCGACTAACAAGTTGAGGATCGTTGCCTGAACTGATACGTCAAGAGCAGATGTTGGTTCGTCGCACACAACGAGTTGTGGTGCGCCAGCAAATGCGCGCGAGATTGCAACGCGTTGTTTGAGACCACCAGAGAGCTGTACTGGTCGGGCGCTGTGCAGCGTTGCTTCAACTCGCATGCCAGAAAGCAATTCGTGTGCGCGTTCGGTGGAAGCATCTGCAGAAAGCCCGCGCAACTTTTGTACGGCACGACCGACAATGCGAGTCACGCTGTGACGACGGTTGAGTGCTTGGTCTGGGTTTTGAAACACGATCTGCATTGCGCCAACGTCTTTGATGTCGCGCTTATTGAGAGTTGCTGCCAAATCTTTTCCGTCCAGCACCACATGGCTGCCGCTGTCAGAACCGTACAAACCAAGAATGAGTTTGGCGATGGTGGTTTTGCCTGCACCAGACTCGCCAACAAGTCCGAGTGTTTCACCGACGCCTACTTGCAGCGACACATCATTGACAACATGCACTGCGTGACCATCTTGAGTGAAAGCTTTGGAGAGGTGATCAATGTCGAGCAATCGTGTGCCTGTAGTGGCGCGATTTGGGTTTTGGCTGACACTGACAGTGACCGTGTCGATTGCGCGAGGCATCGAACCTGCTTTGTCGGTGTGGAAGCAGCGAGCGACATGGGACTGTCCGACGGCAACCATTTCTGGTTGCGTGGTGCGGCACTTGTCTTCGACCAGTGCGCAACGATCTGCAAACACGCAACCACTGAAGTGCGTGCCTAGTGCAGGGGGAGTGCCAGGGATTGTGTCGAGACGATCGGTGTTTTTGTGCAAACCGCCACGAGGAATACAACGCAACAAACCAACGGTGTACGGATGGCTTGGCTGAGAAAAGATTTCTTCGGTCGCGCCTTGCTCGACGAGTGCGCCTGCATACAACACGCCCACGCGATCGCACATGTGGCGAATTACTCCGAGGTTGTGGCTAATAAACAACACGGCAGTGCCGGACTCTTGACGCAATTTGCGTACCAAGTCGAGCACTTCGGCTTCGACAGTTGCATCGAGACCAGTAGTTGGCTCGTCCATGACTAAGAGTCGGGGGCTTGACGCTAAAGCCATAGCGATAACAACGCGTTGCGCCATGCCTCCAGAAAGTTGATGGGCGTACCTGCGCATCACTTTGGTTGGATCTGCTATCTGCACTTTGATGAGCGCTTGTTCTACTTGTGCAAGCGCGTCGCTCTTTGAGAACCCCTGCAGTTCAAAAACCTCTGCAACCTGCTCGCCAATGCGAATCGTAGGGTTGAGCGCAGTTGCTGGGTTTTGGTAGACCATCGAGATTGCCGAACGACGTAAGGCATTGACGTCGTGCGTGCTCATGCCAACGATGTCTTGGCCTTCAAACAGGATTGAACCACCGGTGATTTTGCCGTTACGCGGCAGGTAACTCATTGCGGTGAATGCTGCTGTTGATTTGCCGCAGCCAGACTCGCCTACAAGACCGTAAGCCTCACCTGGGGCAATTGAGAACGAGACCTTGCGCAGTACCTCACGGTCGATACCGCGAACGGTGTACGCAACTTCAAGGTCGCGAAACTCAAGCGTTGGAGTAGTGCTCATAATTCGAAGATCTCCAGCAAACTGTCAGAAATGAGGTTGACGCTGACGGCAAGTGAAGCAATGGCTAATGCAGGGAATGCAGTAGGCCACCAGACGTTTGAGTAGATATTGCCCCAATTCTCGGCGATCTGCGAACCCCAGTTTGGCGAACCGTATTCGACTCCGGCGCCGAGGAATGAAAGCGTCGCAATGGCAAAAATTGCGTAACCGAGTCGGACAGTGAACTCGACGATGATTGGTGGCAACACGTTTGGCAGGATTTCACGGAACAGAATGTGGCGGGTGCGTTCGGTGCGCAGCCGTGCAGCCGCCACGTATTCGAGTTCGGATTCACCAAGCACGGCCGCGCGAACA
Source organism: Ilumatobacteraceae bacterium (assembly GCA_044361815.1). Classification (GTDB taxonomy): domain Bacteria; phylum Actinomycetota; class Acidimicrobiia; order Acidimicrobiales; family Ilumatobacteraceae; genus UBA3006. Next base: position 13,275 of record JBIKID010000017.1, read on the forward strand.
GTGCGAGCAATATTTGGAGTGAACACAAAACCGATCACGATGACAGTCAGTGTTGGCGACCTGCCTTCAAGTGCGGCAATTGCCAAGAGTGCGATGATCAAAACTGGAATTGCAGATATTGCCTCGACGAGTCGCATCACGATCATGTCAAACTTGCCCTTGAAATATCCCGTGGCCAAGCCAAGCGACGTACCAAGAATTGTTCCGAGAATTGTTGCAGAGAATGCCATCACCACGATTAATCGTGTTCCTAGGATCACTCTCGAAAAAATATCGCGTCCGTTGGCGTCAGTACCAAAAAGGAAATCTGACGATGGGGATTGAGAGACGAAATTGAAGTTTTGGTCACCAGCACCTTTGGGGGCGATGACCGTGCCAAAAATTGCGAGAACTACCCAGAAACCCAAGATCACTGCGCCGACAAGAAATGTTTTGTCTTTGAGGACAAGCCTGATTCGTTCTCGGCGGATAGTTTGACGCTCAAGATTGGATTTGCTTGCAATTGTCGAAGAAGTTGAATCGTTCATTCTGAAACCTTCTGTCGGATACGCGGATTCAAAACCGCAAACAAGATGTCGGCAATGAGTTGGAACAGGACAATTACCAAACTTGAAATGATGACGCCAGCTTGAAGCACTGAGTAATCGCGAGCGTCAACGGCACCTTTCAAGATTGTTCCGAAACCTGGATAGTTGAACACAATCTCCACCGCGATGAGGCCACCGATGAGGTAGGGGATTTGTGATGCGATGACAGCAATTGTTGGCAACAGCGCATTACGAAGAACGTGTTTTACTACCGCTTTGCGTCGCGTAAGTCCTTTAAGCACCGCAGTGCGCATGTAGTCAGAGTCGAGTGCCTCGATAACTCCGGCACGAGTAATGCGAGCGATGTAACCGAACAATACAAGCAGCAACGAGATGGATGGTAGAACCAAGTGCCAAATCTGATTCAGAAGATCGCGCTCACCTCTTCGAGGAAATGCGGTGACCGGAAAGATTTGAAACGTCACTCCAAAGATAAGAACCAAAAGAATTGCCCAAACGAATTCGGGAATCACAGATGCGGAAAGACCTCCAACGGTGATTGCGCGATCGAGTTTCTTGCCCCTGTTCATTGCTGCGATCACGCCGCCCGCGATGCTGACTGGAACAATGATTAAAAATGCAACGCCTGCAAGCTTGGATGAATAACCAATTGCTGGAATAAGCAGTTCGGTAACCGGGCCACGATATTGCATTGATTGACCAAGGTCACCTTGCAAGAGGTTGCTGATCCACGAAAAAAGTTGCGAAAGCAACGGTTGGTCTAGATCAAAAAGACGACGGAATTCTTGGAGGTCATCTTCTGTCGCACCCCTGCCAAGGTATTGACGTGCGACATCGCCAGGCAAGATGTGTGTCAAGAAAAAAACGATGACACAAACAAGCAGGACAGTGATCACCGAGAGTCCAAGGCGTTTGAGGATGAACCGTTTCATATCTCGGATGAGTGTAGTTAATTAAATGAATGAGTGACAATTGGCAAATAAAAAGAGCCAGGGCTTTTGGCCCTGGCTCTTTTGACTAAATGCTTACTAGCAACTGGTAATTAGTCGTTCTTCGCTTTTCTGGCGTCGAATTGACCCATACCGTTAACCACCATTCCCTTGAGGTCCTTGCGGCCCGCAGTGATGAGGTTTGAGGTGTAAGCAAGGATGTAAGGAGTTTCATCGAGTGAAACTTCTTGGATCTTCTTGCTGGCTTTCTTCTTTGCCTCTGGCGTGATTGCCTGTAGGTACTCGTCGATTGCTGCGTCCATCTCACGACTGTCGAGCTGTGCGCCGCTCCAGTCACCTGTTGAACGCCACTCACGCATCAAGTACTGGTCAGGAACTCCACGGCCTGCCCAGTCAGTGATACCTAAGTTGGAAGCCAACCATGACTTGTTGTCGAACTGGTTGACCTTGCCTGGCTTGGATGGGTACGGATCGTATGTGTAGTACACAGCCGAACCACCATCTGAACCGTCAATTTGCAAGTTGACTTCAATGCCGATTTCAGCAAACGAGGTCTTGATCAAGTTTGCGTACTTGTTGATGTCGTCACGTGCCCAAGTTGACAAGTCAACCTTGAAACCGTTTGGAACACCAGCTTCGGCCATGAGAGCCTTTGCCTTTTCGATGTCCTTCTCACGCTGTGGCACCGAAGTGTCTGCAGTGTTGTATGGATCCATAACGCTGTCGTTACCTACACGACCGCCAATGCCCATCATGACGCCTTCGACGTAGCCAGGGCGATCAATGGTGAGTGCGGCTGCTTGACGAATGCGCTTGTCCTGGAACGGACCAAAGTTGGTACGCATGTGGACGTGTGCAAAACCAGCACCTGCTGGAAGTGTCTCGACGGAGAACTTGTCCTTGTCGAGAGCAACTGCGTCAGCAGCTTCCAAAGCGCCGATGTAGTCAATTTCGCCTGTCTGCAACTGCGGCAAGGCAGTTGAAGCAGAAACGAACTGAATCAACTCAACTGAATCAAACTCCGGATTGAAGTCTTTGTCCCAGTAGAACTCGTTCCTTGCGTACACCGTGTTCTCGGTATTGACGTGGCTCACCATTTTCCATGGGCCTGCTGCAATCATGGTTGATTCCCAACCAGCGCCACCGAACGCACCCTTTTTGATGATGCACATTCCGTAGCAAGCTGAAGAAACGAAGTACGGGAAGTTTCCGTTTGCTTGCAACAAGTTGAACTGAATTGTTGTCTCATCAACCTTTACAACGCCAGCGGCATCCAAAATGTTGTCGTAGTTACCCTTTGAGCGAGAAATACCCTTGTGGATTGCCTCGTCGAAAATGGCTGTGTATGTGTAGACGATGTCGTCAACAGTCAGCGGAGTGCCGTCGTTGAACATAACGCCTTCACGAATCTTGAAAGTCCAGGACTTTGCATCTTCCGATGATGTCCAGCTCTCGGCAATACGTGGCTCGAGTGAACCATCAGGAAGCTGCCATGTCAGCCATTCGCCAACCATGCTCAAGATGAACAACGAACCGCCCGAGGTTTCCCATGGTGCTGCTACGTGCTCTTGCTTGCCGGTTGCAATGCGCAACGTCTTGCTTTCGGTGGTGCCACCTTCAGATGAATCATCTCCGCATGCTGCCAAGCCAACGACTGCCGCACCTGCAGCAACTGCAGCTGCACCTTGTACGAAGTGTCGACGTGAAATTGCTGATGAAGCAATTTCTTTAATATCTTCATTAATTTCTGACATGTACTTCCCCCTGTTTGGTTATTGGTAAAGGTACTTTAGCCATAAATACTGCGGGAATGTCAACTTCTTGAAGCGGGGCAGGGTTCTCTCGAGAACCCGGTGGCACCCAGTTTGCGGGCGCTGCTACTTGAGCAGGCTAGAAGGGGCAACCGAGAGGGCCGAACTGAGCCGTACCAAGGTGTCGAGGGCTGGGGAGAAATGGCCGTTCTCGATGCGATTTATTGTCTTGCGGTCGACGCCTGCCAACTGAGCAAGGCTTGCCTGACTGAGGTCGTGTTTTGCACGCAGGGTCAAAAGTCGGTCTGCAAGTTCGTTTCGCATGTTCTGCACATCACGCTTGAGTGAAGTTTCGCTTGGTTTTGCAACAGATTTTGTGGTGGTTTTTGCTGTTGCTCGTGTTGCAGTTTTTGCCATGCCTTAAATAGTACTAACTGAAAAGTTGAGATGCGTTGCTGGGAGCACAAGTCACAGAAGAATTCGTTTTGACTTCGACTCGTAGGATGAAGTGATGCGCATCGGTGTGTTGACTGGCGGCGGAGATTGCCCTGGACTCAACGCAGTCATTCGTGCAATCGTGCGCAAGGCCACACGTGATCTTGGTACCGAAGTTTTTGGCTTTTATGACGCCTGGGACGGCGTGATGGAGCAGCGCGGAGTGATGCTTGATGATGCAAGTGTGCGGGGAACTCTTCCGCGGGGCGGCACAATTCTTGGAACTCGTCGAGGGAGCCCGCTCGAAACGAGCGATGGGGTGGATCGTGTGAAGCGATCCCTTGCCGACTTGGCCATCGATGCGCTCGTCGTGATTGGCGGCAATGGCTCACTCACCGTTGGATCAATTTTGTCCGAACAACATGGGATACCAATAGTCGGTGTTCCCAAGACGATCGACAATGACGTAGTTGGTACCGACACCACATTTGGTTTCAACACTGCGGTGCAAATTGCCACCGATGCAATTGATCGATTGCACACAACAGCCGAGAGCCATGACCGCGTGATGGTTGTGGAAGTAATGGGTCGTGATGCCGGCTGGATCGCTCTGCACGCAGGTATTGCTGGTGGTGCAACTGCGATTCTTGTTCCCGAAGTGCCGTTTGATATCAACAAGTTGTCAGACGTGGTGGCGCACCGTCATGATCGCGGAAGATATGCATCAGTCGTAGTTGTTGCAGAAGGCGCGAAGCCGCTGAGCGGGTTGGAGGATAGCGAATTAGTTTTGCCAGAACGTCAACAGGATTTGTACGGGCGTGAACGACTCGGCTACATTGCGCAGGTGATTGCGCCAGCGATTAGCGCGCGCACCGGGTATGACTCGCGTGTTGTTCAACTTGGCTATGTGCAACGGGGTGGCACGCCAACAAGTTTTGACCGCGTGCTAGCAACACGATTTGGATTGGCTGCAGTAGATGCAGTGCGCGAAAGGGCATTTGGTCAGATGGTGGTGTTGCGCGGGGATCGGATCGAGCGCGAATCGATGGCCGTCACAGCAGGAAAAATACGCACGATTGATCTTGCACTTTTTGATGATGTTGGCAATGCTTTTTTTGGCTAGCCAATTTTTGGTTAGCTCGTTACCAAGATCAGTTTGGCGGACCGAATTGCCTATCGCCGGCATCGCCGAGTCCGGGCACGATGAATGCATGCTCGTTGAGTCGTTCGTCAACTGAAGCAGTGACGATGTGTAAGTTCATTCCAGATTTCTCGAGGTAGGCAATACCTTCTGGGGCCGCAAGCACACATGCGATGGTGAGTGGCTGCGGTGCACCACGAGCCGCGAGAATTTTGCAACCGTGCTCAAGTGATCCACCAGTTGCGAGCATTGGGTCGAGCACGATGCAGTGTCGACCGTCGAGACGTGCGGGAAGTTTTGCAACGTACTCACTCGGTTCGTGTGTCAATTCATCGCGCTGCACTCCGACGACTGCAATGTCGGCATCTGGCAAAAGTTCCATCGCTGCTGGCAACATGCCAAGACCGGCCCGAAGGATTGGAACAAGTACTGGTCGTTGAGCGATTTGGATACCGTCGGTTTCACACAACGGGGTCGTCACTCGAACTTTTCGTGTTGGTACCGATCGTGTGGCCTCGGCAATCACGATAAGTGAAAGCCTGCGCATCTCGGCACGAAAGACTTGGTTGGATGAATTTTGGTCTCGCAGATTGGTGAGGGCTTCGGCTGCGATTGGGTGGTCCACAATGGTGACGGTGACGGGCATACCTACCATCTTGGCTTATCGGTAGGGTTTTGACCAATGGACAAGAATGCGAGCCCCAACGACCCAAGAAAATTGGGGCAGGTGGAGATTGTGACTGCGCATACTCCAGCGGATTCGGCATTGATTGCAGACCTGTTTGACAAGGTCTGGGATGTGAAAGCAATGGTTTCGCCAGAGATCATGACCGCAAGTGTGCACAATGGCGGTTATGGGAGTGTCGTATATATACGTGTAAGCGGTATTGACGGTGTCGGCGATAATGAAAGTGTCGGCGAGCAACGCATGGTCGTTGGCGCTGCTTTCGCGCTGGTGGGCAAGGCACTACCGGGATGCAATGGGCCAAACCTGCATTCACATGCCGCTGGAGTATTGCCCGGATTTGTTGGCAAGGGCATTGGTGAAATGATCAAGAGGCATCAATGGCACTGGGCAAAGGAAAACGGTTTTGAAACCATTACCTGGACCTTTGACCCACTTGTGCGACGAAATGCGCATTTCAACCTTGTCAAGCTGGGCGCTCGAGTGCTTGGGTATCACCAAAACTTTTATGGCGAATTGGACGATGGGATAAACGCTGGCGAGCAGAGCGACCGGGTGTTGGTGCGCTGGGATGTTGCGGGGGTTGATGTGCCGCTTGGCAGAAGTTTTATCAATCCAACTCCAAATTCGATGGTGATTGAAACACCTGCCGACATTGAACAGTTGCGCAAGACTGATCGTGTGCAGTCTGACCAATGGAGAGCTCGCCAACGAGAAGCGTTTGAATCTGCGCAACTTGCAGGTTTGCACGTGATTGGACTCACCAGTGATTTTTCGTACGTGCTTGATAAACGAGTTGAGATAAACGGGGCATTGTGACAATCGAACATATTGAAATTAGGCGCGCGCATATCAATCTCGTCTCGCCGTTTCGAACATCTTTCGGAGTAGAAGTTGATCGCGATCTTTTGTACGTCCACGTAGTTGGAGATGATGAAGAAGGTTGGGGTGAATGTGTCGCAATGGCCGCACCGTTGTACTCGTCTGAATATGTCGATGGTTGTGAAGAAGTGATCACGAGGTACTTATTGCCGATGATTACTCCGACCATGACGGCACAAGAATTTGTGTCGGCGGCATCAAGTATTAGAGGGAACTTCATGGCCAAAGCAGCCGTAGAGACCGCACTTCTTGATTATCAATTGCGTAAAGACAAGATATCGCTCGCAACATTTTTGGGTGCTACTCAAACCCGTGTTGCATCTGGTGTCTCGGTGGGTATTCAGTCGACGACCGACGAACTTCTGGAAACAGTCAGCGGGTATCTCGCGCAAGGCTATGTACGCATCAAGCTAAAAATTGAGCCTGGTTTGGACATTGATCGGGTGCGTGCCGTGCGCAAAGCTTTCGGTGATGACATGTTGTTGCAGGTGGATGCCAACTCGGCATACACGATTGATGATGCATCGCACCTTACAAAGCTTGATGAATTCAACTTACTTTTGATTGAGCAACCTTTACCTGAAGAAGATCTAATCGGACATGTGGAGCTAAGCAAAAAAGTTGGGACACCGATTTGCTTGGATGAGTCGATCACAACCTTTGATGTTGCTCGCGGCGCAATTGATATTGGTGCTTGTTCAATCATCAACATCAAGCCAGGTCGCGTTGGTGGATATTTGGAATCCAAAAAGATTCACGACTTGTGTGTGTCACTTGGTGTGCCCGTGTGGTGCGGGGGGATGCTGGAAACCGGTATCGGTCGCGCTGCAAACCTGGCGCTTGCTGCATTGCCAGGCTTTACTTTGCCAGGGGACACGTCGGCTTCGTCGAGGTATTTCATGCAAGATGTGACTGAGCCGTTTGTGTTGCGCGATGGCTATATCGATGTGCCAAACACGGTTGGGATTGGTGTGCGGCCAATAGCTGAGGTGCTCGATGCAATGTCGTCGAAGTCGACGAAGTATCCAGTAAATCGCTAGAAATTTATTGTGTGATTTTTAGAATCACTGCGGCTTCAGGAAGTCCTTTTGATTTTCCAAAACGATCTTTGAACCACAGCGAGATCGAAAACACTTTGTAGGTCAAGCCATATTTGTGCGCAATGGCATCGCGCACTTCCTCTGCACGTTTGTGCAGTACCAGCGATGCTTCACAGTTGTAGACAGTGGCACCAGGCGTGATGACACCTTTAAAGTTGCACGCTTGAATAGTTGCGCGAGGAGTGTGGGCGAGTCGTTTTGCTTTACCCGACGTGCTCTCGATCGTGAAGCCGTATCCATCTTCAAAAGGAGCGATCCACACCGGGGTGGCTATAGCTTCGCCGGATTTGCGGAACGAGACGAACGAAACGTATTTGGCGTTGTCGATCTCGGGGTTTTGGGCTTGGGGTGTCATAACTATTTGTCGGGGAGGGGGGACTTGAACCCCCGGCCTCCTGGTCCCAAACCAGGCACGCTACCAACTGCGCCACTCCCCGGACTTTGATAATCCTAGCGATGTGAACTAGTGATGAGACGCGAGCGAAGTCACAACTTGTAGTAATCGTGAAACGTCGTCGCTGTTGACATATCTTGTGATTCCCGCACGCACAACGCCACCACTTTCGGTCAGTCCTAGCTGGTCTACGGCTTCGACTGCGTACGAACTACCTGACCAAACTGCGATGCGAGCGTCGGCAAGCACTTGGGCAATATGGTCGGGATGGTGACCGTCAATGGTGAAAGAGACGGTCGGAGTTCTTCCTTCGAGAGTGGGAATGCCCCAAACCTTGACGTTCTTGATTGCGAGTAATCCAGAAAGTAGCGGCGCAAAAATATCGTTTTCATAGGTCATGATTTTTTGCATGTCTTCTTCAAGCAAGAAGCGTGCGGCTGCTTCGACTGCGGCAATACCTTCAAAGTTTGGCGTACCAGTTTCAAACCTGCGTGGACCAACATTTTCTGCTGGACGAACCTTGGCAACAGGCAACGAATTGAGTAAGTCAGGATTAACGCAAAGCACTCCTGCGTGCGGGCCGTACCACTTGTATGGGGAAGTAGCCAGTACGTCGCAGCCAAGTTGAGCGACCTTGATTGGCTGGTGCACTGCCAAGTGCACGGCATCTACAAAAACTCGCGCACCGACGTCATGTGCTGCATCAATGATTGGTTTGAGATTTGGTGCAGTACCGAGCAGGTTGGATGCACCTGTAATAGCAACCCACTTGGTGTTCGGGGTAATCATCTTGAGCATTGCTTCGGTGTCGAGCATGAATGTTGTGGTGCTAAATGGTGCGAGTACGTGTTCGGCGCCGGAGAGTTCGCATGCGATGCGCCAAGGCGAAACGTTGGCATCGTGATCAAGTTTGGTTCCTACGACTCTGTCGCCGGGTTTGAGCGTGCGCGCAACTGCTCGAGTAAATGCCATGGTCATCGTTGTCATGTTGGCGCCAAGACAAATGCCCTCTGGATCTGCACCAAACAATGTGCCAATAACTTGACGCGTGCGGTCTAGTAGATCGTCACAGTCGTTGGCAGAAGAAAAGTAACCACCAGTGTTCGCATTTGATCCGCCAGCAGCGAAGTCGCTCATCGCGCGAATCGCCGAATCAACCATTTGTGTTCCTGCGGGGCCATCGAAGCGAGCCCAATCGTTGCGTGCGCCAGGAAATCGGTTACGAAGATCGTTCGGTGATGTCATAGCGCGAACGGTACTACGAGTTGCGAAAACGTCTGCGATTTAGATTTATGAAGCGCGCTTGGCGGCTCGCTCAAGGCGTCGAGCAGTTTTGCCGATTGGTGCGATGCTGCGGTGGTCAAGATCGCCAATCTCGGTGCCGTTAGCAAAACGCACTCGGTATCGCAACCAATTGAAGCCGTTGGCCAAAATGACCCTGCCTTCGCTACCGACAGGCAACCCATCCCGTTCGACTGTGAGCTCTACTTTGTCGCCATTTTTGAGGTCGATCTGGCCGGCATGCGGCGTTGCAAGTGAATGTGGTTTCCATGAGGCTGTCACAATTGAAAAGGGTACACTTTGCGCTCTGTGAAAAGCATCATTGAGACCCTCGAGGGCAACAAAGTCAAACTGTCAGTGGAAATTGACGAGGTCGAATTCGATCGAAATATCGATAAGGCCTTCCGCAAA
>JBIKID010000079.1:0-7115 GCA_044361815.1 Ilumatobacteraceae bacterium
CCATTGGGTGCTCGGGAGAAAGCACCATAAATGTTGCGCCGAACAAAGTGTCAGGGCGAGTTGTGAAAATCTCGATTGATCCTGCGGTCGCAGCAAAATGCACCGATGCTCCGACGCTGCGGCCAATCCAATTGCGTTGCATCAACTTGATTGGTTCGGGCCAATCAAGGCGATCCAAATCTTCAAGTAAACGATCTGCGTACTTCGTGATACGCATTGTCCACTGCCGCATGTTGCGCTTAAACACGGGGTAGTTGCCGATGTCGCTGCGACCTTCAGCTGTAACTTCTTCGTTTGCAAGGATTGTTCCAAGACCTGGGCACCAGTTGACAGGCGCATCCGACAAATAGACGAGTCGGTATTGGCTGATGAGATCCTGTTGCGCAACTTTGCTGAGTTCTGACCACGCAACGGAACCCGTTTGGCGTTTGCCACTTTCAAACTCGGCGATGAGTTCGGCAATTGGCCTGGCGCGCTGCGCGGTCTCGTCATACCACGAATTGAAAATCTGCAAAAAGATCCACTGTGTCCATTTGTAAAACTCTTCATCGGTTGTCGACACACTGCGTCGCGCATCATGACCAAGTCCAAGGCGTCGCAACTGACGGCGCATGTTTGCAATGTTGGATTCGGTGTTTATGCGCGGGTGAATTCCTGTAACGATCGCGTGTTGCTCGGCTGGCAATCCAAAACTGTCATAGCCGAGTGCGTGCAGGACGTTGAATCCGTCCATGCGCTTGTAACGCGCGAAAACATCAGTAGCTATGTAGCCAAGAGGGTGACCAACGTGCAGTCCGGCGCCGGACGGGTACGGAAACATGTCGAGAACAAACAATTTGTCGCGACCTGCAACTTTGTCTGGTTGAGCCAAAGGGCCGGCCGGGTTGGGGGCTTCAAAAGTGCCCTCGCGCTCCCAAATGTCTTGCCACTTGGTCTCAACCTGGGTTGCCAATGCGGCGGTGTATCGAAATAGGGGCGTTTTGGTGGTTGGGTCATTGCCCGTAATCACGCTATTGGCGGCTCGAGGCTCGTTTTGGGCTGGGGGTTTTGCAGACATCGCCTCCGTATCGTAGATGAGCGAAGCACAGTTTCAATGGAGAGGCAAAAGGCAGGATCACGATGACAAGACGAGAACGTGGTTCGGGCGGTCGTAGCGACGGTGGCAATCCCGGGCGATCTGGCGGCAAGTCTGGCGGTCAGTCACGCAGCAAATCTGCGGGCAAATCTGCAGGTCGCTCAAACAGCCGCAAACACAGTTATCCACGCGCCGCACGTATAAGCGAAACGGTACGTGAGGTAGTTGCTGAGGAAATTGTGCGCATCGACGACGATCGTTTGGCGTTTGTAACAGTGACGTCTATTGACGTTGACTCCGAGATGAATCGAGGAATCGTTTTTTACGACTCGTTGCAGGGCGAGGAAGGTGACAAGCAGATTCTGGAAGCGCTGAATGAGAATCGCAAGCGATTGCAGTCGGCAATAGCAACACAGATCCATGCACGACGAACGCCGATTCTTGAGTTTCGACCAGACGACGGCATTCGTGCTGCTGCCCGCATTGATGAGATATTGCGCAATGACCCGATGCGTACCCGCAATCTTGACAGCGAGTAGTCGTGGCACGTCGCCGTCCACCAACCGTGCACGGTTTGGCAATCGTTGACAAACCAGCAGGAGTGACAAGTCACGACGTAGTAAATCAGATGCGCAAATTGTTAGGTGAGAGGCGCATTGGGCACGCTGGCACGCTCGACCCGGATGCAACCGGAGTTTTACTCGTTGGCGTTGGTTATGTGACGAGGCTGATGCAATTTTTGAGTGGTATGGATAAAACATACGAAGCAGAAGTTGTGTTTGGGGTAGAGACCAACACGCTCGACTCGGCTGGTGAAGTAACTGCACGTTATGACATGACTGGCATCACCATTGAGCAGGTACGAATTGCTGCCAAAAAACTCACTGGTGAAATTTTGCAGATACCGCCGATGGTCTCTGCGATCCGTGTCGATGGAAAACGTTTGCACGAACTTGCACGCGAGGGTGTCGTAGTGGAACGCAAACCACGCCCTGTCACGGTGCATTCCTTCGATGTGCAATCAACTGATGATCCGTTGGTTGTACGTATTGTTGTCAATGTTTCATCGGGCACATACGTGCGCACACTTGCCGCAGATCTTGGAACACTGTTGGGGGGTGGCGCGCATTTACGAAATCTCAAGCGCACCTCGATCGGAGATTTCACGATTGCCGAATCGCATTCGCCAGAGTCTGCGGTGTTGTTATCTCCAATCACTGCGTTGCGCTCAATGACCCAAATAGTTGTGGATGCCCAAACTGCAGACATGGTTCGACATGGGCGAGTGTTGCCTGCATGGAAAGAAAGTGCTCCATGGGCAATTGTGGATGAGCAAGGTGTTTTACTTGGCGTGTACGACGTGTTCGAAAGTCATGGTCAGGTAGATGTCACGCGAGCTAAACCCACTGTGGTTTTAGCCGAAGCGATAGCGTGATTCTTCGTGCAAGTCATTCGCGACATTCTCAAAAGTGCTGATTCAATGCGGTCAGTCGTAACGATTGGCGCATATGACGGGGTGCATCGCGGCCATCAAGCAGTGATTGCCCAAGTGAAGGCAACTGCACAACAGTTGGGCTGTCGGAGCGTAGTCATTACGTTCGATCGTCATCCTGCATCGGTGGTAAGGCCAGAGTCTGCACCAAAGTTGCTCACCGACATAGATCAGAAGCTTGAGCTATTAGAACAAACTGGCGTTGATGCGACGATGATCGTCAGTTTTGATGCATCGCAATCAACCGAAGAGCCAGCATCATTCGTGAAACGAGTGTTGGTAGATGCACTCAACACACAAGTAATTGTCGTCGGCGAAGATTTTCACTTTGGAGTTAAGCGAGCAGGCAACGTTGCAATGCTGCGCGACCTTGGCAAGCAGTTTGATTTTGAAGTGGCACCCGTACAACTCATACAACGGCCGGACGGTGTTACCGAACCTGTTAGTTCAACATCCATTCGCCGTGCGCTTGCCGGTGGGCAGGTAGAAGTTGCAACAAACTTGTTGGGCCGTGCTTACGAAGTACGAGGTGTCGTTGTTAACGGTGACAAACGTGGACGCACAATCGGCTTTCCAACGGCAAACGTCGAAGTTCCAAATGCAATGTGTCTGCCGGCCGATGGCGTGTATGCAGGCAAATTCCAGTGCGCCGATGGTTCAGTACATGCATGTGCGATCAACCTAGGTCGTCGACCAACATTTTTTGAGCATGCGGATCATTCATTGCTTGAGGCTCACTTGCTCGACTTTGCTGGCGATTTGTATGGACAACAAGTAATGGTGACGTTTGAGCACTTCTTGCGCAGCGAGCGCAAGTTCGATGGCTTGGAAGCAATAAAGACGCAGTTGCAACTTGACGTTGCTGCAGCACGCTTAGTGAGCTAGTACTGCACCTTTTCGTGCGGGTTCGCGGTCGGGACGACCATATGTCGTGTTGCGTTGCAGGAGTGATCGACCAATTGGTTCGGTGATTGCACGAAATGCATCTTCGGTCATGCCCTGACCATGGCTTGCGCCTGCAGCACGTGAGATGTTTTCGTTCATCAATGTTCCACCCATGTCGTTACAGCCAGCTTGCAACAATTGCGCTGCACCGATAGGACCGATCTTTGTCCATGACACCTGAATGTTGTCGATCAGACCGTGGTAGGCGATGCGTGCGATTGAGTGCATCAGCAGCGTTTCTCTAAACGTCGGCCCGCGACGAGACTTGTGCTGCAAATAAATAGGTGATGCCATGTGCACAAATGGCAGGCCTACGAATTCGGTAAAGCCGCCAGTTTGTGCTTGTAATGCGCGGGTACGCACGATGTGTTTGGCCCAGCTCAACGGGTGCTCAACAGATCCAAACATAATGGTGATGTTCGAGCGCAAGCCGGCTTCATGAGCGACTTGGTGACACTCGAGCCACTCTTCGGTATTGATTTTGTCCGGACACAAGATTGCACGAATATCATCGTCCAAAATTTCGGCTGCCGTGCCTGGCAAGGATGCAAGACCAGCATCTTTGAGTCGCATGATGTAGTTGTAGAGCGGTTCTCCGAGGCGTTTTGCGCCTTCGGTTACTTCTAGCGCGGTGAAACCATGCACATGCATGTCTGGCACTGCGTCCTTTACTGCTCGTGTGACATCGATGTAATAGTCGCCGTCAAAGTCTGGGTGAATACCACCTTGCAAAGTGACCTCGGTGGCGCCTAAATCCCAGGCCTCGCGTGCACGATTGGCGATGTCGTCGAGCGTGAGCAAGTAGGGGGTACCACGCAAGTTGAGGGAGAGAGGTCCTTTAGAAAACCCACAGAACTTGCACTTAAATGTGCACACGTTGGTGTAGTTGATATTGCGATTGTGCACCCAGGTGATGGCATCGCCGACTACTTGTTTACGCAAATCGTCAGCAACTTTGGCAATAGCACGCACTTCTTTTCCGCGAGCACTGAAGAGTGTGACAATCTCGGCTTCATTGACGCGTTGTCCGAGTCGAACTCCGTGAAGAATTTCGGCAATTGGGCCTCGCAATGTGTCGAGGTCAACCTCTTCAAAAGGTGTGCCGTCATGCTTTGTGCCGATCAAGGATGGTGGCGGATTGTTTGCACCCGAGTACCACTGTGTTGAGCGATGGCCAATCAAAACAACCTCTGCACCGTCGAGAACGACGTCTGCGGCTGTAACTTTTTCTGGCCACACCTGACCCGGGTCATCGCGTCCCAAACCCTCGGCGTCACTTCGATCCATGATGGGGAAGTGCAATGCATCATCAACCCAAACCGTTGGGTTGATTGCAAATTCTGGGTAGATAGTCAGACGAGGTGCAAGTGCTTTGCCTCGAGCCTCAGTGACTACGCGCAGTTTGTCCAGCGCTGGCCATGGGCGTTCTGGGTTGACGTGGTCTGCCGTGATTGGCGAGACACCACCCCAGTCATCAATTCCGGCATCGAGCAGAATGCCAAAGTCATCACTCAAATTTGGGGGAGCTTGCAAGTGGATGCTTGGAGGCAAGATGATGCGCGCAACAGCGATTGACCACAAGTATTCATCTTGCGGGCACGGCGCTTCGTGCTGCATTCCAGTGCGTGGCTTTGGCAAAAAGTTTTGAACGATCACTTCTTGGACGTGACCGTGCCGCGCATGAGAGGCTGCGATTGCTTCGAGCGCATTAATGCGATCTTGGCGAGTTTCGCCAATGCCCACGAGGATGCCTGTAGTAAATGGAATCTTGAGTTCGCCAGCCCACTCGAGTGTGTCGAGTCGGCGTTGTGGAACTTTGTCAGGTGCGCCACGATGGCAGTCGAGGTCGTCGCGCAAAGATTCGATCATCATTCCTTGCGAAGGAGAAACGCTGCGCAACATTGCCAACTCGTCTTTATACAACGCGCCGGCATTTGCATGCGGCAACAAACCTGTTTCTTTCAACACGAGAGCAGCCATGTCGTGCAAATAGTGCACGGTTGAGTCGAAGCCGTTTGCTTTGAGCCATTCGGCTGCTACGTCATACCGCAGCTCTGGTCGCTCACCCAATGTAAAGAGTGCTTCGTGGCAACCTGATTTGGCGCCTTGCTTGGCAATTGCCAAAACTTGCTCGGCGGAGAGATACGGATTTTCGAGTCGTGCAGGCGGCTGCGCAAATGTGCAATAGCCACACTTGTCGCGGCACAACATAGTGAGCGGAATAAAAACCTTTGGCGAATAAGTGATGCGGCTGCCAAATTGCAGGTCGCGCACCTCGCGTGCATCAGCCAAAAGCTGATCAAGGGGCGTTTCAAGTAAGCGCTGATATATCGACAACTGAACCCTCCGTGGGTCGTAATGAAGTTGGATTGCCAGCGCCCGACCAAGTTGCCCCACCGTGTTAGAGAGGTGGAGTTTCCCGTAATTGTCGTGCGCCTTAGACAATAGCGGTTCAGAACCTCAGATTCAATAAATTTGGCAAAAACTAAATCTGGCCGAGGGCAGAAAACAGTGCTCGCACATTGTGGCCGCTAATTGGTACACGATGACCTGTGCGACTAATGAAGCCCAATTGCACGCCTGTTGCTGGGTCGACAACCGTGAAAAGCTGTTCGTGGCCTGCTGCGTCAACGACTACATCGGTCAGTAGGGGAACGCCTGCTGCTGCGAGTGCTTGCTGCACGAAACCAGCATTGAGTACTTCGATGGCAATGTGTTGCACGCCAGAACCATGAGCGTCTAAGTGTGCGCGCACTGCAGGGTCATTGCCTGGGCCAACGAGCACAACAGTGACGCCACCGGCATCGGCTGTCATGATGTCGGCATCCTCGGTGGGGCGCACTGCAAAACCGATTGATGACAAGAATGCCGAAGCAGATGGAAGATCCACGACTGCAACGACAACATGATCGATGCGAACGGCAACAGTGTCGAGTGCGCTGAGCAACGTGTCAGCAATTTTGACTGGCTCAACGCTTCCTCGATCATGTGCCACTTCGATGCGATGTGTTTCAGAAAGCACGATGCGAAACAATTGTTCGGCAAAGTCGGCATCAACACCGCTATTGATAGCCCACTGGCGTCGAGTGGTGAGCACTTCGCGCACTCGCTGTGGCTGAATGACCGCAGTCGATGTTCCAGCTTTTACCTCGGCAACTTCTTTGCACACTTCCATGCGTTGTGCGAGCAAGGCAACAATTGCCGCATCAATCTGATCGATCTTCTTGCGGAGTTGTGGAAGATCGCGTGCCATCTATTTTCCTACCAATGAGCGCCACCAACTGCGCTTGGTCTGATGTGGCTCAACAAGTTTTGCAACATGCTTTGCAAGTACGTCCATCTCGATGTTGACTGCATCACCAGATTTGCGCACACCCAATGTTGTGACTGCGCAAGTGTGTGGAATCACTGCAACGCGAAACGTGTCGGCGGTGAGATCAAATGCTGTGAGTGAAATTCCATCAACGGTGACCGAACCTTTTTCGACAATCAAGTGCATCAAGTCGCGAGGAATGCGAATCACTAAATCTGGAGCGGGGACCACAACATGGCCTACAGCATCAACGTGACCGAGCACCATGTGCCCACCCAATCGATCACCAA
>JBIKID010000080.1:0-7065 GCA_044361815.1 Ilumatobacteraceae bacterium
TGTGCCATCGCGCTGATCTTTGCGCAACTCGCGGCGACGGTTTGGAGTGAGATTCTTATCGCTCTTGTCGAGTTCGGCAGTTGCTTCTTTGCCTGTCTCAATGGCCTTTGCCAAACGAACTTCGTCGTCTTTTGTGAGGAGGGCGTACTGACCGATGTCGGTGAGATAGAGACGGACTAGGTCTTCTTCGTCACGATCGATACGGTCTTTGGCCACTACGACTCCTTATAGGCGGGAACGGGGTAACGATACCGACAGGGTCAAGCCCCACCACCTCAAAAACCGCAAAACTCTTGCCTGATTTGGGGTTTTGGGTGTGACCTGTTTGGCATTGAGATCCTGTAACAATGTCGTAATATCGGGGTATGGCAAATCCACTGTTAAACGAAAAAGCATTTACCAAAGCCGTTGAGCGCACCCCAGACCAAGCCGGTTGGGGCTCTGCCGAGGGCAAATCGACCTGGAATCCACCGATTTCGGATGGTCAAGTTTCTCCATATATTTCTGCCAAAGCACCTGGCCAGACCATGACCGCCAATGGCGCAATGTCGGCAACCTTGTTTTTGATGGTGTTGCTCGTTGCATCAGCCACCTACGGCTGGACAACAGTGCAACCACTTACCGTTGGCGGCGCGGTTTCATTCCCGAGCTGGGCAATGATTGCACTGCTCGTTGGCCTTGGTTGTGCATTTGGTGTCATGTTTAAGCCACAAGCAGCACGCATTTTGGCTCCGATATATGCGCTTGCCCAAGGCGCAGTTGTTGGTGCGATTTCCAAAGTGTTCAACCTGCAATACCCAGGCATTGTGTTGCAAGCGGTGGGCGCAACCATCGGCGTTTTCATAGTCATGCTCGTGCTCTATCGCACTGGCATCTTGCGTGTGACCGACAAATTCCGTCGCATCATTGTGGGTGCAACGCTCGGCCTGATGGTGTTTTACCTTTTTTCATTTGTCGCGGGTTTCTTTGGCGCAAACCTGATCCCAACTGGATCAAGCACGATGAGCATTGGCTTCAGTGTGTTGGTTGCTGGTCTTGCCGCAATGAACTTGGCACTCGACTTCGACTTCATTGATAAAGCAGAAGCAGCAGGCGCACCAAAACATATGGAGTGGTTTGCCGCATTCGGCATCATGGTCACACTCGTGTGGTTGTACCTCGAAATATTGCGCTTGCTCGCAAAAATGCGCGACCGCTAAGCGCGGCGTGCAGTTGGGTTGGCGTTGAGCATTTCTTGGCTCAATGGCGCACCCGTAATTTCGTCCACAAAATACGTACCTGCGTCAAGGCGTTGTAACGCTGTCTCGACATCGGTGAGGTCTTGATCGATTGCGTCGAGGTCGAGGGGTGACGAGGCTGGTGAGTTATTGCTCATGGTCAAGAGCATATGCGATTGAGCGTTTATCGGGCTAGGGTTTTGCGCCATGGCACCAAATCAAAAGAAGTATTCACAAGCCCCAGAGATGAGCATCGACCCAGCAAAGCGCTACACCGCAACGATGGAAACCACGCTTGGCACGATCGTGATCTCGCTTGATCCAATCGCAGCACCAAAGACGGTGAACAACTTTGTGTTTCTTTCCGAACAGGGTTATTACGACGACGTCATTTTTCATCGCATCATCAACGGCTTCATGTGCCAAGGTGGCGACCCAGAAGGCAGCGGCCGCGGTGGCCCTGGCTACAAGTTTGCTGACGAATTGCCAAAGCCAGGCAAGTATCAAATCGGTTCGGTTGCAATGGCCAACGCCGGTCCAAACACCAACGGTTCACAATTCTTCATCGTGAGTGGTCCAAGCGGTTGCAGTCTTCCTCCTGCGTATTCGTTGTTTGGCCAAGTTGTGAAAGGTCTCGAAGTTGTTGAAGCAATGCAAAATGTTGCAACAGGCTCAGGCGACCGACCAAAGACAGACGTGGTCATCAAGTCAGTCGCAATTACTGTCGCCGACTAATTAGTTATGGCTAAGCGGCTCGACACACTGTCGATCGCAGACGCCAGAGCACTCGCACTTGCAGCACAGGGTTTCGATACGCCTCGACCTGCCAGCAAGGCAACACAACGTCACGTCAATTCACTGATTAGTCGACTCGGCGTAATTCAAATCGATTCGGTCAATGTGTTGGTGCGCAGCCAAGAGCTGCCGTTGTTTTCACGCCTCGGCAACCACGATCGCAACGCAATACCCAAAGCAACAGAGTCGCAAAAGATTTTTGAATATTGGGGCCACGAAGCAGCTCATCTGCCTGTTGAAATACACCCACTATTTCGCTGGAAGATGGAAGCAGCACGCCTAGGCAAAGCACGTCACTGGGGACTCACCAGTTTTTATGACGACAACAAGGCGTTTGTAAAACGCATGTTGAAACACGTCGAGACAAATGGTCCAACAACTGCGCGTGAGCTTTCGACTCGAACCGAAAAGCGTGGCGCCGACAAAAAGACTTGGTGGGACTGGGACGAATCAAAAACTGCGCTCGAATATCTATTTTTGACGGGGCAACTGATGTCGCGAGGACGGGGCACAGACTTCGCGCGCATCTATGACACACCAGATCGTGTGTTGCCGAAGAAAGTGTTAGATGCACCGACACCGACTGAGCATGACGCTCGCAAGCAATTGCTTGTGCGTTCGGCGATTGCGCAAGGTGTTGTAACTGCTACAGACTTGGCCGACTATTACCGACAAAAACTGGCATCAGTAAAGCCATTGATCACCGAGTTGTTGGAAGAAGGTGAGTTGCGCGAAGTTGCTGTTGATGGTTGGGCAGAGAAAGCATTTGTGCATCGCAGCGCAAAACTTCCCAAGCAACTTCATGCCACCGCGCTACTTTCACCGTTTGATTCACTCGTGTGGTGCCGACCGCGCAACGAGCGGTTATTTGATTTTCACTACCGCATCGAGATTTATACGCCGAAAGAAAAGCGCAAGTTTGGCTATTACGTATTGCCGTTCATGATGAATGGCCAAATGGTCGGCAGAGTTGACTTGAAATCTGACCGCGCCAACTCGAAGTTACTGGTGCACAGCGTGCACACCGAAAAGGGAACTAAGCGCACGATGATTAACGACGCCTTAGATAACGAACTCCGCGCAATGGCTTTGTGGCTAGGACTCGACAAAGTTGTAAATAGCCGTGGGTAGCCTGTAGCGCGTGAAACCAATCATCGCTATTGCCGGCCGCGTTGGCCCCGCCAGCCGTGTGTCGCGCAGTGCTGTGCACTTCGCGGGTGATGTCTATACCAATTCGATATTGCGTGCAGGTGGTGAACCAGCAATTGTGGTGCCACAACAATTGACAGACGAAGATGCCGATGAATTGATGTCGCGTTTTGATGGTTTGGTATTGATGGGCGGTGGTGACGTTGACCCAACGTTGTATGGGCAAGAGCCAAGTGTGTATGTATATGGCATCTTGACCGAGCAAGACATTTTTGAGAGCACAATGGTGAAAGCCGCAATTCGCATGGACAAGCCAGTGCTTGCCATTTGCCGAGGGTTGCAAATCACCAACGTTGCGCTGGGTGGAACATTGGTGCAAGAAATTGCCACGCTGCCCAATGCCGACTCTCAGGTGCTACACAAGCCATCCAACTTCCCTGAAGGCGCACCATTTGCCGTGCACGAAGTGCGCATTGCAGAAGGAAGCAGATTGGCGAACGCACTTGGCGCAACGTCGTTGCGTGGTGCATCATTTCATCATCAAATAGTCGACAAAGTGGCACCAGGTTGTGTTGCTGTTGCGTGGGCAGAAGATGGACTACTTGAGGGAATTGAACACACTGACCACTGGCTGGTTGGTGTGCAGTGGCATCCAGAAGACACCGCGCACGAAGATGCTATTCAGCAGAATTTGTATGACGCGCTGATTGCTCAGGCCATCGTGTCTTCGTCAACCGCTTTGCGATAAGGCGAAGTTGGTTCAGTAATCCATCGAAATGCTTTGGTGATACCAGAGCCAAGTGGTCGTAATGCAAAGCGCTCGGTGAGCGGCAGGTATGGAATGCGCAATAACGGGCGAGACCATGCTGGGAGTGTGGCTGCGGTTGCAGCAACAAGTGCGTAATACGCTGCTCGCGCTGGAATAGGAAGTGGTGGTTGGAACATCAAGTATTTGAGTGCATCACGCGACTCTGCCGTGCTCTTGAGTTCATCTTGGAACGAAAGCAATTGCTCGCTGAGTTCTTTTTCGGTTGTAGGCGGGTTTGGCACGTCGAGCTTTGCGGCGATGAGCGCCATGTCGGCAACATAGCCATCACGACCGGCTTGGTCTAGTGGTTCTTTGCCATAGCGCTGGTGTGAAGTGAGAAAGCTGTCGACTTCGACAACATGCACCCAACGCAACAGGTGCGGATCGTTTGCTGAATATGGTCGGCCATCGCTGGCAGTTCCGTTAACGAAACCGTGAACATGCTTGATGCGATCGATGATCTTTTGGGCTTCATCAGCAGGACCGAAAGTTGTTGCTGCCAAGAAATCTGCAGTGCGTTGCAAACGACCCCAAGGATCAGTTTTGTAATTTGAATGATTTGCAACACCAGCCATAGCGAGTGGGTGCAATGTTTGAATCATGAGTGAGCGAAGGCCACCAATAAACATGGAGGCATCGGAGTGCACGCGTCGCACGGGACGATCTTCGTCGAACCATCGTGGACCAGGTGTGTCCATCAGCGCTTGAGCACGGGTATCACCATCTGGACCAATGACGCGCGCACGCAATGCGTCACCAAGTGAGTCGCGCACAGTAGTGATCAGGTCGGTGACTGCGGGGATTCTGGTGATTCGATTATTGATCGTTTCCACGTATCTATCGTGCCACCAAACAGATCAAACCACACGAATTGGATGCCGAGTAATGTGGGTTCGTGACGACAAACACTGATAGATCAATGCCGAAATGGGTGCCTCGTGCAATTGTGGTTTTTTGGCTTGGCTTTTTAGGCGCACTCGTTGCGCGCGAGTTATTTCATCAGTTATCCAGTTTTATATTGCTCTTATTGGTCTCGATGTTTTTGGCTCTTGCCATTGAGCCTGGCGTTAATCGGTTGTCGCGACGCGGTTGGCGCAGAGGCAGTGGAACAGCTCTGATCTTGTTTGGCGTACTTACTTTTAGCGTCGTGTTTATTGGCGCAATTGGCACATTGGTGGGCAGTCAGCTTGCCGATGTGCTCACTAATAGCAAAACATATGTCAATGACACAGTCGATTTTGTCAACAGCACATTTAATACCCAAATTGATCCAGCAGAAGTAAATGCGTCAATCGCTAATCCAGACGGCCCAGTACAGAGGTTTATCGATAATCAGCGTGGACGAGCCATCAGTTTGTCGACAAGTGCTCTTGGGATGTTGTTTCAATTGTTGTCAGTGTCGCTGTTTACGTTTTATCTTGTTGCAGATGGACCAAAGATGCGTCGCGCTATTTGCAGCAGGTTGCCTGAAGCAAAACAACGCACCGTGTTGAAGACATGGGATTTGGCAATTGAAAAAACTGGTGGGTACTTGTATTCGCGTGCACTACTTGCATTGATCTCGGCTTTCTTCCATTGGATTGCGTTTCAGGCAATTGGCACACCTGCTCCTGTGGCGATGGCGTTGTGGGTTGGCATCGTTTCACAGTTCTTGCCAGTAGTTGGCACCTACTTGGCAGGCGTCCTGCCGTTGTTGCTGACATTCCTCGACTCACCGCTTAAAGCGTTGTTTGTGGTTGCATTCATTTTGGTGTATCAACAACTCGAAAATTATTTGTTTGCACCACGCATCACGGCGCGCACCTTGCAAGTTCACGCGGCAATAGCTTTTGGGGCCGCAATGTTGGGTGGCGCAGTTCTTGGGCCACTGGGCGCAGTGATAGCACTTCCTGCCTCAGCAATGATTCAGGCACTCTCAAGCAGTTGGGGCACTCGTCATGATGTGGTTGACGACGAACTCGTGCGTGTTGTTGAAAAACCGGTGCGCCAAAAGCGAGCGCGTAAACAGAGCTAGGCGCCGAGCGGCGTCACGCTCGAGATTCCAGACAGCGCCTGCAACTCGGCAATGATTGCCTCTGGAACCTGAGTCGTAGTCGCAATGCACATCAACGCATTACCTGCAGTTGCTGTTGTGCCCACATCCATGTTGGCAATGTTGATGCCAGCATTACCAAGAACAGTTGCCACACGACCGATGGCACCTGGCTGGTCGTCATTTTTAACGACCAACATGAACTCGGATGGCGGAATATCGGTGAGGTGATCATCAATCATCACGATGCGCGCTTCGCGACGACGCCCTGTGAGCGTTGCGGACAAACTATGGGTTGATGAACGCAGAGTGAGCAGGTTGATGTAATCGTGGTGAGTCGTCGTGGTCGTAGCAAAACTAGTGAGAGACACTCCGAGACTGCGGGCAATGACGGGAGCATTTACCAAGCTGATGCTTTCTTTTGACCAGACAGTAAGTAAACCTTTGAGTGCGCTGATCGAAATGAGACCTGGGTCGTATGAACCGATTTCGCCGGAGGTTGTGATCTCTACATCGGTTGGTGTGTTGTCGCTCAATGATGCAAACACTCGTCCAAGCCGCTCGGCAAGGGGAACAAATGGTTTAAGTGTTTCATTTGCATCTTCGGCTTCGATGTTGACAGCGAACGGAACGAAATCACCGTTAAGTGCAAGTTGCACCATGTCTGCAACCACTTCGCCCGCTCGGTCTTGGGCTTCACGCGTGCTGGCACCAAGGTGAGGTGTAACGACTACGTTGTCGAGTGAAAAGAGTGGTGACTCCGTGGTTGGTTCTTTGACAAACACGTCGAGTGCGGCACCTGCAATGGTGCCGTTGCGCAGCGCCTCGGCCAAATCTGTTTCATTGGCAATACCACCGCGCGCAACGTTGATAATTCGTAGCGATGGTTTTGCCCGACGCAACATTGCTGCGTCAAGAATACCATTGGTTTCTTTGTTTTTCGGTAAGTGGATGGTGAGCACATCGGATTGCTCGACAACCTGTTCGAGGGTGAGCATGTCAACACCAAGTTCGCGAGCACGATCGGGCGATACATAAGGATCAAACGCAACAAGGCGCATGTC
>JBIKID010000081.1:0-7031 GCA_044361815.1 Ilumatobacteraceae bacterium
ACGCCTTATCACCCACCATCGCCCGCACCCGGTGGCGATACGGCATCATCACTCCAAATCGTGTGATGAACTCCCACACATGTTCGTGCTGCGTATGAAAAATGTGAGGCCCATAGGTGTGCACCATGACGCCAGTTTCGTGGCGCTCGGTATGACAGTTGCCAGCTACATGGTTACGGGTATCAAAAACTGTCGCGGTATGGCCCGCTTCGGCTAGTTGCCTGGCTACTACGGCACCTGAAAAGCCGGCGCCAACAATGGCAAACGATCGCGCTAGCACGCCCTAAATACTACGCAATTAGTGCGAGAGCCAAGGTGCACATAGGCCATCCAAATCACGCACTTCAATGCGTTCACGGTTGGCATATGTCACTTGATTGCTTGGATCCACGCGCAATTTGAACGTGCGGAATTCCATTTCTGTCGTATCGATCGCAAGAATGCGACCGATCAACGACTCGCCCAAACTGAGCAACAACTTGATCGTCTCGAGCGCCTGAATTGAGCCAACGATTCCTGGCAGAACTCCGAGCACACCTGCTTCTGCACAACTTGGCGCAAGTTCAGCTGGTGGTGGCTCTGGAACCATGTCGCGATATGTCGGTCCATTTTTCGGATCAAACACGGTGACCATTCCTTCAAATCTGAAGATCGATCCATGCACAACTGGAATACCAAGCTTCACGCTTGCGTCATTGAGCACGTACCGACTTGGGAAATTGTCTGCACCGTCAACAATCACGTCATATCCCGCGATGATGTCCATGATGTTGCTTGCGTCCAAGCGTGTGTCGTAAGTGACAACATCTACATCGGGGTTCAACATCGTCAATGTCTTCTTTGCCGAGTCAACCTTGCGATCACCGATGCGATCAATGTTGTGCAAAATCTGACGCTGCAAGTTGCTGGCATCTACTTCGTCCATGTCGACAATGCCAATTGTGCCAACGCCGGCAGCAGCCAAATACAGCGCTGCTGGGCTTCCAAGTCCACCTGCACCTAACAACAACACTTTGCTGGCAAGCAGTTTTGCTTGACCCTCAACACCTACTTCTGGCAACAAAATATGTCGTTGATAGCGATTGCGTTGCTCTGCAGTCAATGAGGCAGGAGTGCCCCACTGGCGACCTTCGTCTTTCCATTTGCCAAAACCGCCAGCCATCGAGACAACATTTGTGTAGCCAAGTTCTTGCAATGTCTTGGCTGCAAATGCGCTACGCACTCCGCCCGCGCAATACACCACAATCGGCGCGTCTTTATCGGTGATCTTGCTCTCGATCTGTGCTTCGAGGTGACCACGAGGAATGTGGATCGACAGCGGCAAAGTGCCCTGCTCGAATTCGTCAGGCTCGCGCACATCTAGCGCAAGCGTTGTGCCGGTCGCCAAGCGAGCAGCAGCGTCAGCGGTATCTACTTCAACGATTTGCGATTTTGCTTGTGCAAGTAGGTCTCTAAAACCAGCCATATAGACGAATCCTCCGCCCAATACCCTACCGTTCTAGTCGGGTTTTAACGACGAGCATGATTTCTCACGTCACACAGCCACATTGCTCAACTCGCGCACACACATAGGCATGAACGAACTTCACATTGATTCAACACTTGTTGTGGTGCCCTGGCTAGATCCAATTGTCGATGAAGTCGGGTTCGATGTGTTCTCCAGATACGCCGAGATGTTTTGGCTCCCCATCATGGGGCCAAGCGCACTGTGGATCATGCGACGAATCGTGATGGGCTTTGACGAATTTCCTGGTGGATACGAGATGGACACCCAAGAGATCGCACTTGCCGTTGGTCTGTCATTTACTCAAGGCGCCAACTGCCCATTTAGTCGTGCCCTGCGTCGCTGTCAGTGGTTTGGTGCCGCACAAAGCGTGCACGGTGGCTTGGCTGTGCGCATCAAACTTCCACCGGTCTCACGTCGTCAAATACAACGCTTCCCTATTTCTCTCAAGCAATCACTTGCAGCATGGCCTGACGAATCAACCGACCATCAACAACTTGTCGAGCGAGCCAAACTTGTCGCAAGCGCACTGATCACCACTGGTGACGACTCAGATTTATTGGAATCTCGACTTACGCGGATCGGAATTCCAGTTGGGATTGCGGTTCGTGTTGCGAGCGATCTAACTGGTTCGATGACTGGCGACTCAGCCATGGCACAAAGTTCTCCATAAAAGCCCAGCTCGTGCGATGCAATGCCGAAGGACCATACCCCTGCAACGCAGTGCGATGTTTTGGGCACGGGTATCCCTTATTGGTCTCAAAGCTCCAGAGCGAATAGTCGTTTGCATACTCGCGCATCATTCTGTCTCGCGAAACCTTTGCCAGCACCGAAGCAGCCGACACTGACAACACTGATGCGTCAGCTTTTACTTGCGTCACCACCTTCGAAATATGAGGTGATACAAAGTCCCATCGGCCATCAATCACTGCGGTTGCTTTGCTCACATCGATTTGTTTCGCCAAATTTTCAATTGCCCGTTTGGTAGCCAATCGTTGGGCAGCATTCATTCCCAACGCATCGCATTCGGCGTGGGTCACGTATCCAATTGACCATGCTGCACATGTTGCGGCCACATGATCAAACATTTCTTCTCGCTTAATTTCGGACAATTGTTTCGAGTCACGCGCACCGCCCATAAGTGCTGCTGCACCGTCACTTGCAATCACGTCACGCGACAATACCGCCGCTCCGATCATGAGTGGTCCGGCCCACGCACCTTTTCCTACTTCATCAATACCGATCACAATTGACGAGCCCTTGCGTAGCAGCACTCGCTCCAATTGGGTTGTTGGTGCTTCTTTCACTGCAATGAAATCTGAACTGCACCGCCGACAAAACTTCCCGCACGCCACCAAGCGCCACTCTGCAGTAATGCCGCCGCAGTTGGTGCATCTACCGCAGCGAGCAAACCGCCCGAGGTTTGGGGGTCAAAACACAATGCAGCCGCTGCGTCATTGTTGGCAGCATCCACAAAATGGCCCTCTACGTAGTCACGGTTGCGTGGGTCTCCACCCGTGCGCACACCCCGCTGTGCTGCTTCCCTCGCGCCCGGATACGCCTGCAATGTGCTGGCTTCAATCTCTAGGGCTACTGCACTTCGCTCCGCCATTTCCCAACCGTGGCCAGCCAATCCGTAGCCCGTCACATCGGTTACTGCGTGCACACCAGCGCCAAGACTTTGCAGTTGCTCAGATGCCACTCGATTCAGTGTGCGCATCCCCGCAATAGCAGCGGCTTTATCTACATCAGATCCTCCAGCAAGGGCCAGCCCCGTGCCAAGCGGCTTTGACATCACCGCGATGTCGCCAACTTGTGCGCCACTCTTACGAAAAATTCGTTGCGGGTTGACAACACCTTGCACAGCAAGACCAAAGATTGGTTCTGGATTACGAATGGTGTGACCGCCAGCAATACTTCCGCCCGCCTCTGCAACAACTTGCGCAGCGGCTGCAAAAATCTGAGCGATAGCGGTTGGAGGAAAGTGCTCAGGAAACGCAGCAATATTAACGGCCATCACCACGCGACCGCCCATTGCAAACACATCGCTACATGCATTGGCTGCTGCAATCGCACCAAAATCACCTGGGTCGTCAACAAGTGGCGGAAAAAAATCAGTTGTGCTCACCAAGGCCACATCATCGGTCACTTGGTACACGGCTGCATCGTCGAAAGGAGCAAGACCGACCAACAATGCAGGATCAAGTGATGCAGGAAAGTCGCTCACCAAGTCCGCGAGCAATGTTGCACCCCATTTGGCTGCGCATCCACCGCATGACGTCCATTCAGTGAGACGCAACGGAGAGAGGCTCGGCGAACTACTCGGCAAATTGCTCATGGCGCAAAGCCTAGAAGCAGTGTCTCTCCTGTCGGTTCGACAGAGCTCCAGGTCGGATCACAGAGTCCTGCGTCGAGTTTGATCCCAGCAGGTCCAGTAACCTCCCACAGCAGTGCAGGTTTTTCACCATGCCAGCGAATACCGAAACTCACCGTGTGCAATGGACCTGCAGATACTCGATGACATTCCAAATTTGCTCCGAGCCATAGTCGAGGGATGCCACGACCAAATACTTGCACCGAACCATCACGCTGCATTGCAACCATTTTTTCTTCAACCCACGCAATTGCGCGAATGTCAGTTGGCATAACGTTCGGCGGTTCGGCAGCACTACTTAAGCGCGATTGGGCAGCACCCACATCGTCGGCTGCGCGGTTCTCACCCATCCGCGCAAACACAAACTGGGCCGCGAACAATGCGCGCTCAACATCCCACGGGAGTATCGACGATTTTTTGTTTTCTTTCAACAGAGTTTCAACACATTGTGCAAGACGAGCAGCATGATCAATTCGTATGTGAGCAGAATCGCCGGTGATCTTCTCACCCATTCGCAATAATTCTTGAAGCGTCAATATGTATGCAACGGGATCATTGGCGCAATCTCCACCTGCACCGATAGCCCAGTCTTCAATTTCGTGTCCGCTGAGCACCAACGCGTCGCTTCGCAATCGAGCAACAAGTGGGGCAACTGCTCCTTCAGGCACGATTACATACCCGGCTTGCTCTACAGCTTTCAGCCATCCCTTTTGCAGCTGTTCAAATGATGGCAAGCGTTCTACATCAACATTTGCAACAGCATTTGCAACATGTTTTGGCGCGCGTAACGCAACTCGCAGTGTGCTGCCATGAGCAACAGGAAACACCACACTGCCTGCCGGCAACTCAATGCCCTGCGCACCACGTGGGCTCGGAGTTCGGGATGAAACCACATCTGGTCGCGTAAATGCAACCGCAATGGGCAATGTCGACTCGTTCGTGATTTCGATTACTACGAGTCCACCCGCATCTGCAACGGCGTACACGCGCTGAATTGCATCACCTCCGGGTATTCGTAGACGAGTTTCAACAACAGGTACACCGGCACGCCGCGTCTGGCGCACACTCGGTTCGGTCGACGGGTCATGCCAGCGGTCGTCAGCCGCAATGTGCCAGTCGAGGACTGGTGATCCGTCATTGAGTCGAACAGAACCTCGCTCATTGACAATTGCGTTCCATCCACCGGCCCTTACACCCAATACATGGGCCGCCGGCCGCACGCGTGCACTGAGCGAAATTGACGAGATAACACCTTGCGTATTCGACATTATTCAGACCTGCTTGATCTCGACATTAAATCTCGTAACGATTCTTCCGCGCTTTTTGCACCCTGGCACACAAGAGCAACTTGTTCCGCAATCGGCATTTCCACCCCGTGATGTCGAGCAAGTTTGACAACAGCCGACGAGCTTTTTACTCCTTCAGCAACCATCTTCATCGAGCTAACGATCGCTGCAATTGATTCGCCTTTACCTAACCGCACACCCACCTGGGTGTTACGACTCTGCATCGATGTACAAGTAGCCATGATGTCGCCCATGCCTGCGAGACCAGAAAATGTAAGTGGCTGCGCGCCAAGAGCAACGCCAAGTCTCGACATTTCAGCCAAACCCCGAGTAACAAGAGTTGCTTTTGCATTATCGCCAAAGCCAAAACCCTGCGAAATTCCTGCCGCGATAGCAATTACGTTTTTCACTACTCCACCAACTTCACATCCGATCACATCACGATTGGTGTACAACCGAAACGTTGGGCGTGAGAACAATTCCTGCAACTTCAAGGCAACTGCGTCGTCGTCACAAGCGATAACGCTGGCCGCTGGTTGACCTTGCAATATTTCGTGAGCGAGGTTTGGCCCACTTAATACTGCGCACGGGTTGTCAGGTAACTCAGCCGCCAGTACTTCGCTCATCCGCAACAATGTCTCACTCTCGAGACCCTTGGACAGGCTCATAATCGGTACACCGGCGGCAACATACTTGGCCACCTGCTGTGCAATATGACGAAAACCCAGCGAAGGCACTGCCATCGCAATCACATCTGCATGTTTCACCAACTGTTCAAGATCTATCGATGCCACAAGTTCGGTCGGCAACATGTACTTGCCCAGATACGCGCTGTTTTGGTGTTGGGTATTGATCTCATCCGCTAGATCCGCGCGCCTTGTCCATAATGAAGTCGCGGTATTTTGAGAAACCAGCGTGGCGATTGTGGTGCCCCAAGATCCTGCACCCACCACACATACTCGAGTCGTCACAGTCGCCAAGGTTAGGCGAGCACGGCTACATCGACACAAGCACCAATAGGCTACGAAAATGGTCGATTCGTCCAAATCGCTTGCACGATCCACGTCTCTCATCGCTGTCGTCGTCCCCATCAAGGCTTTTGAGCAGGCCAAGGATCGACTCTCAAGCGTGCTCAGCGCAGATCAGCGTCAACTTCTGGCCCGCACCACCGCCCTTGGCGTTATCGAATCAGTTCGACCCGCATCGCTCTTTGTTGTTTGCGACAATCCAGAAGTTTCGCAATGGGCGACTTCGCATGGCGCCACCGTGGTACATCAGTCAGAACCTGGACTCAATTTGGCCGTACAGGCAGGAATTACTGCTGCTCAGAGTTTTGACAGAGTGATGATTGTGCATGGCGACTTGCCTTTGCCCAACAGACTCCGAGAATTGCTCGACTCAACTGTTGCTAGTAACACGGTCACGATTGTGCCCGATCGACATCGCGATGGAACGAACGTACTAATCATTCCTTCCAATGCGGGATTCACGTGTCGCTACGGCGCGAATAGCTTTGAGGCTCACAAAGCCGAGGCAGCCAAACTTGGACTACCAATTCAAATCGTCGAGGATGACGAGCTCGCACTCGACATCGATACACCCGATGATTTGGGTGCTCTGCCAACTCATTGGCTTGAGCAACACAACATCACTCTTATTTGACATAAAAAAAGACCGGAGGGCCAAAGCCCTCCGGTCTCACAGTTCTCCGAACCGATTTGTTTATTGGCTAAGGCCTTATTTCTTCTTTGCAGCCTTTTTTGCCTTCTTGCGCTTGGCTGGGGCCTTCTTAGCGGCCTTTTTTGCCTTCTTGCGCTTTGCTGGTGCCTTCTTAGCTACTTTTTTTGCTGCCTTTTTGCGCTTTGCT